>JAJRZI010000123.1 GCA_024275295.1 Gammaproteobacteria bacterium
AAAACTTGTGCACGTTGGCGCTTGTAGGCAGCGGCTTTTCCCGTTCGAACCAGTTCATTTAGCTGTTGCCGTTCATCTGCATTCAAGCAAACAATATATTTCTTGCTAGGCATTGGTATCGTAACCTCATAAATAAGATTTGATTCAGCTTGTATCTCATTTATTCTACTATACTTATCCGTCAATATAATCTGGACAATGTACTAGGTCAATGCTAAATGGAGATAGCGGCCTGCCATGCTTGATGCCCTGAACAAGCTGATCGACTGACAATGTAGACATGATTATTTTATAAAAGGATCATTTTTGAGCTACCCGATGTAAATCGTCATGCTCGAAGGCTGAGGCCATGCGGTCTATTTCTCTTTTGTGCAGACCAAGCCCAGCGGCGACATTACGCCATTTTATAACAGCTTGTCCTACTTCACTGATAATCTGTTCCGCCTCTTTTGGTTTTAAGCTAAACTCATTGGCTACTGATAAGGCCAGCTCTAGTGAGGCTGTGCCATCATCAAGATCAATGGCTGTTGTTAGAACACGCGGCTTTATCTCGACTGGTACAGGGTTTAGGTCATATGCTGGAGACAGGTGCCATCCACGAGGGCTGCTATATAAAAAAGCGTGGTTGCGTAAATGGTCATCTGTATTTGAGATTAGGATACTGAAGACAATTCTGCGCCATAACTCTGCCATATCTTTTTTGAGCGTTGCTCCGTATTGCCGGATTGCATCGACAATTTCCAGATAGCTATGATCTTCATTATCTTTTGCACCAAGCATGCTCATGGCTGAAAGAAATGGGATGCGCTCATTTTCTATACGATCAAAACGCTTAAGAATAATGACTGGTTTGCCTGTGATATTTTCAGTGCGCCATTGTGGTATTTCAATGCCTGCATTACCTGCAAGTGTTAATGCAACGGCTTCCCAGAGTACCGTTGCAAATTCATCGTCCTTGTGTGGGAATTTGGCAATGGAAAGCTGGCCGTTATGGTCAATCACTGAGGCCTTTGGGCGTGCTCCACCAAGTGATGAACCGGGTGCCAAAAGTAAGCGCAAATCCTCGTCACTTTCTTCATCGCTGAGCAATTTTTCAGTTGCAGAGAGAAGCTTTGGTAATTCGACCAAAGGAGGGATAGGTGTTACGTCAGTGCTGGCTAGAAAGGAGCCCCCTTCTTCTAAAGCAAATCGGAGTGCGCCTTGCCGAGACTCGTCACTCACTGCGAGTAAATAGTCCATTTCCATCAAGGTGTGTGGAGTACGGTTTTCTGCTTCTGCGCGTCGTCGTGCAGCACGCCGCATAAGAATTCGCCCCCAGCGATCAGGCGCAGAGTCACCTATTGCACCAAATAAAGCTTTGTTGGTATCCGTATGGAAAGCACCAGCTGTTAATTGCAATGCAGGTTCTAATGGGAATCTATCAGGATGGGATAGCCAATTTTCATCATACTCAAAGGATGCGCTTTCTCTCCCTCGTCGGCTATGCGCCCAAAGCCTGCCGACAAGGTGTTGCTGAGCATTAAGTTCCACATAAACATAAACCATGCGTTCAGCCATTATCTTTGTCCTTTGCAGGTTGTTTTGATGGCAGGCGAATTCTTTCTGGCAGGTTTTCTTCATCAAGCCTGCGGCCTGTTTCATCAAATTTAATATCAGCAAGATCGGCCAGCCGTTCACATGCTCCAAGAATGAACAAAACAGAGGCATATATGCCAAGCGAAACAGAAGCATCGCCTTTCTCGACCTTGCTCAAGGTTGTGCGGCTAATCCCGGCACGCTCAGCCATCAAGGCCATGGGAATGCGCCGCCTTCGCCGAGCATCGTGCATGTCGCGCCCAAGCTTTTTTAGAGCCTTTTTAACAGGAATCGGCAGTGGGGATATAGGGCGCATTTCTTCCTCTAGTGTTCAATAACGCGATCATTACATTATTTAATGTAAGCGATAATGGGCATTAAGTAAATATTTAATTTAATTTTTTGATGGGAGCTGGAGCAGCAAGCCTGCTGAATTAAAGTAAGCACATTCATAGCCACTGGGCTGTCTAGGGTATGATTTTCATGGCATTGCAAAATTATCCATGCTCTGGCGATGGCGCGTAGCCATAGCCGGATGGAGCAGAGTTTTTTACGTAGGATATTCCTTCAGTAATGTTTCCACCTCTCCTTGTCGCTTGGCCATATGGCCAAGCTCATCTTTAACACCAGGCAGAAAACAGATGGATAACTCAAATGAAAGCCCCTTTGTTATGAAGGATGGGTTGCGGCTGGTACAGGAGCGCAAGGCGGCCTGAGGCGCAATGGCTCCGTTGGCATGGGATTGCCAGGCGATTCATCGCCCGTGCTGCAACTCAGATCTGGCTCCCCCTTCTTCACCCTTTCGAATTCTTTCATAGTCTTCCAAAATCTCGCTTATTGCACCAACAAGCTCCTGCAGTTGATCAAGTGGATCGCTCCGTATGGATGATGCTGATCGTTTAAGAGGCTGCCTTACCTCTTGAATAAGATTATCCAGTAACCTTTCCGTATTTCCCGCCTCCCAGAGGGTTCGACCTGCTTCAGTCACGATAAGAGTGGACTCCAAGTCGACAATACACTGTTTCAGCAGCTTGCCCGCCTCTTCCTGTAACATTTGGCAGCCGGCAATGTCGGGCAGTATGGATCGCAGCCGTTTTATGGTCTTCTCCAAGGCAGTATCGGTCTCGTCGCTATCCATCGTACGCACAACTGGTGCGCAGGTTCTTGGAGGCGGCACGCTGGCTTGAATGAGTCCGGCGCGTAACGAAATTAAGCTGAGAACTGACCCCAGAGTGGCCATGATAAGGTGAATAATGCGCTGCCTTGTCCATATCTCTTCGCTTGATTTGAACTTGGGTTTCCCATCAATAGGTGATTCCGGTCTAGCCCCTTCTTGTGGTTCCAGTTTCAGTTCTGATCCGGGAGCAGCCTTTGACTTCAAATCCGGCTCCTTGTGTGGCAGTGGTTCGGCCATAGATATCCTCTCTTTCTTCATTTGTATCCTCCATTCAAGGGTCTACAAAAAGAAGGTGGTTGCCGAAAGTGGCACACTGGTTATCCACTAAATTCAGGTAGTGGTGGAAGAACCCTCAGTCCCAATTGTACTTGGGTGCAACTATTCCGGATAGTGAGTTGGGCCGTAATCCCCATGCCTCTGTGGCGAACAGTTACATCATTGGGAAACAGTCAAAGCCAGGTTGGATAGAATGTCTGTATCCCAGCCAGATCACAACATAAATCTATCGACGGGCCATCATGGCCAGACTTTGAGCATAGACACGTACATGAGCCCCGTTGTTTTGATTATGTGCAGG
The DNA here is from genome assembly GCA_024275295.1 of Gammaproteobacteria bacterium. Lineage (GTDB taxonomy): Bacteria > Pseudomonadota > Gammaproteobacteria > Chromatiales > Chromatiaceae > WFXD01. Next base: position 3,330 of record JAJRZI010000123.1, read on the forward strand.
TCTGATTGCTCTCTCTTGCAAGAATAAAGTAAGTAATTCATTCAAACTCGCAGCCGCATTATAGATATCTTCTATATTTTTTACATCTAATAGTATATGAGTGCATGAGAAGAGACGGTGGTTATGCCGCCAAAATTACGTCATTTCGATTGATGTCACTAGTCAATACTCTGGCATGGCCTAGTTATATGATTCTAATGCTATGAATACTAAGCAAAATAATGTCTTTCTATAAAGAGGCATGATTATTGCTTTTTCTAGTGTAAATATTAAGGGGTGTAAAAAAATGAATGATGAATCACTTGATGATGAGCTGGATCTTGGTGTTGAGAAAGCATCAGTGCCCTGGAAAAAAATCCTTATTATTGTGCTTGGTGTGCTGTTGCTTGTGGGGGTTGGTATAGGTGTTTCCTATTTCCTGTTTGTGCCCTCTAATGAGGATAAGATCCAGGAGGTGGATCAAGGTGGTGAAGTAGAAAAAACAGCGGAAAAAGAGGAAGAAAAAGGCCCGGCCATCTACAGGGATTTTAAACCTGTGTTTGTTGTTAATTTATCACCTGATGGCAAAAGCAGATTTAAGATGCTCCAAATTGGGGTTCAGGCACTAACGCATAGTGAAGAGCTGGTTGAGTTTCTAAAACATAATGATCCCATGATTCGGGATCACTTTTTAAAATTATTTGGAAGCCGAACGGTGTCGGATTTAGCAAATCGGAAGGGGAAAGAGAAGCTGCAGGCAGATGTGCTTGAGGAGCTGCAGCGTATTGTAGAAGAGCAGGGGGCTACAGGGACTGTAGAGGCTGTATTTTTTACCAGCTTTGTAATGCAATAAGACAATGAGCGCAAACGACCTACTTTCACAAGATGAAATTGATGCCTTACTGCATGGTGTTGATAGTGGCGATGTAGATACAGAAACTGATGTAGGTGAAGAGGGGCCATTATCCTATGATTTTGGCAGCCAGGATCGAATTGTTCGTGGGCGACTTCCAACCCTAGAGATGATAAATGAACGCTTTGCGCGTCATTTTCGCACGAGTCTGTTTGGTATGTTACGCCGTACCGCAGATATCTCTGTGTCAGGTGTGCAAATGCTTAAGTTTTCTGAATTTGTGCATAGCCTGTTTGTTCCTACCAGTTTAAACGTTGTAAAAGTGCTGCCTTTGCGGGGTCAGGCGCTGTGTGTGCTTGATCCAAAATTAGTATTTTGTGTAGTGGATAATTATTTTGGGGGCACGGGGCGATTTCACACCAAAATTGAAGGTCGTGAATTTACACCTACAGAGCTTCGAGTTGTTCAAATGCTTTTGGAGCTTGTTTTTAAAGACCTTCAGGAAGCGTGGAAGCTGGTTATGGATCTGAAGTTTGAATATGTTGGATCTGAAGTTAACCCTCAGTTTGCAAATATTGTAAGCCCAACAGAAGTGGTTGTCGTAACAACTTTTCATATTGACTTGGAAACAGGAGGTGGAGATCTCTACTTCACCATGCCGTATTCGATGTTGGAACCTATTCGTGAATTACTGGATGCTGGTGTCCAAAGTGACAGAGGAGAACGGGATGACCGCTGGGCGATAGCATTGAAAGAGCAGTTTCTTGAATCTGAAGTTGAACTGGTTAGCTTGCTGGGCCAAACAGACATTAGCATACAGGAGCTTGCTGCACTCAAGGTAGGCGATGTTATTCCTGTTGATATTCCTGATGCACTGGATGTCTGTGCTGCCGGCATGCCGATATTTAAAGGGCAGCTTGGTATATCAGAAGGCTGCTATGCCATAAAACTTACTGAGTGGCAAAAGCAGCAGCAAGTGGTATCTGCATTAGAGATTATCAAGAGGTGAGCCACGATTTATAGTGGAGATTTATGATGAATGATGAAAAAGTTGATCCAAATGAAGCATTAGCTGATGAATGGGCAGCAGCACTTGAAGAATCAGGAGATACGGATGCAGGTGATGATCAAGCTGATGCTGTAGCAGCCGAATCTGCACAGTTCCAGAAACTGGAGTCAGATGCAGCTACAGCTGGCAATGTAGATGTAAACCTGGAATCTCTTCTGGATGTGCCCGTCACAATCTCTATGGAGATTGGGCGTACCCGAATAAATATCCGCAACCTTCTCCAGCTTAATCAGGGTTCAGTTGTGGAGCTGGACAGGTTGGCTGGAGAGCCAATGGATGTCCTCGTCAATGGAACCTTGATCGCTCAAGGGGAGGTTGTCGTTGTAAATGAAAAATTTGGAATACGTTTGACAGATGTAATCAGCCCTGCAGATAGGGTTAAGAGATTGCAATGAAGCACATCCTGGTAGCTCTTTTCCTGTTACTACCATCCTCACTGATTGCTACAGAGGCTGATGTTAAAACACCAGCACAGATGGCTGAGCTTCCTATTGATAGCAGTCATCTTGTCAATACAGCTGTTGGCTTGATTCTAGTACTTGCACTTATTATCGGGCTGGCTTGGGTGTTACGTCGTTTTGGTGGGCTACCCAATGTAGGAAAAGGGGTTGTTACTATTGTTGGAGGTGTCTCACTTGGTACACGAGAGCGAGCAGTACTCCTACAAGTTGGAGAGACACGCCTATTGGTTGGTGTGTCACCCGGTCGGGTTCAAACTCTGCATGTACTCTCAAAAGAAGAATGGAATACAAGCATTGATAATGACCCAGAATTTGAGCAACAACTGGATGCCGCATTAAAGGAGAAGCAACAGTGAGGTTGCTTCTGCTGCTGTTGTTATTTCCAGTCATTGGTCAGGCTGCACCTGGTTTGGAAGCGGTGACAGTAACAACAACAGAGGGTGGTGGTCAAAGCTACTCCTTAACCATACAAATCTTACTTTTCATGACAGCAATGAGCGTGTTGCCAGGTGCTCTCATGATGATGACCTCATTTGCACGCATTGTTATTGTTTTAGCTATATTGCGTCAGGCATTGGGTACTGCTCAAACCCCATCAAATCAAATATTAATAGGGCTGGCCCTGTTTTTAACATTTTTTATCATGGCTCCAGTATTTGATGAAATGAATACGGTTGCACTGCAACCCTATTTAAATGATGAGATTTCTACCACTCAAGCAATCGACAATGCGAAAGTACCACTGCGTGAATTTATGTTAGCTCAAACACGTGATGATGACTTAATGTTATTTGCAGATATTGCAGGGCATGAAGATATTGAATCTCCTGAGCAGACGCCGTTCTCTCTTTTAATGCCTGCTTTTGCCACCAGTGAATTGAAGACGGCCTTTCAAATTGGATTTTTACTTTTTATTCCATTTCTGATTATTGACCTGGTTGTAGCTAGCGTACTGATGTCAATGGGCATGATGATGCTCTCGCCACTGATTATATCCCTACCTTTTAAAATTATGCTTTTTGTGTTAGTTGATGGATGGGCATTAGTACTTGGAACCCTGGCATCAAGTTTTTATACATAACTGAATAGCTTTAATTGTTGCTGGTAACAGCAATCAACAACATGCAGCTGTTCGTTAATATGAGTGTAACGAAATGAATGCAGATACCGTTATCAATATAGGCCAGCAGGCGCTTGAGGTCATTACACTGCTTGCGGCACCTATTTTGCTCTCTGCCCTGGCTATTGGTCTGTTGATCGCTATGTTTCAAGCTGCCACCCAAATTAATGAAATGACGCTAAGTTTTGTACCAAAACTAATGGTCGTTGTGCTTGTTTTGATGCTGACCGGCCCATGGTTGTTAAGAGTTCTTACGGGTTATACAGAGCAATTAATAGAGAGTATTCCATTATTAATAGGGTAACTGAAACGTAAGTTGATCAGTTTGGCTAAGTGAATGGTATTTTCTGAAACAGCAATAGCATCTTTTCTGGCTGGTTTTCTCTGGCCATTGATGCGTATTGGTTCTGTTTTTATGGCGGCACCTATTTTTGCTTCTCGTCAGGTTCCTGCACGTTGGCGTGCTGCTTTAGCACTGGTGATTACCTGGATTGTAATGCCAGTGCTACCCCCTGTACCTGTAGTTGAAACATTTAGCCATGAAGCCATGCTGATAGCACTACAGCAGATTGCTATTGGTGTGTTGATGGGGTTTATTCTACAGCTTGTCTTTGCAGCCATAGTATTTGCAGGCCAGATTATAGCATATAGCATGGGGTTGGGTTTTGCCTCTATGATGGATCCACAAAATGGTGTTCAGGTGCCTGTGGTATCACAATTCTACCTGATTTTAGTCACACTCCTTTTTCTGGTTCTTAATGGACACCTGATTCTTATTGAATTGGTTATTGATAGCTTTAAAACAGTGCCTGTAGCGGTTGATGGGCTATCAAGAAATACACTGTGGGATATTGTTATTTGGGGTGGCAGGGTTTTCTCAGGTGGCCTTTTAATGGCCCTTCCTGTTGTGACTGCTTTACTTGTGGTTAATTTAGGTATGGGCATTATTACGCGTGCTGCACCACAGCTGAACATATTTGCAGTAGGTTTTCCAATGACTATGATGATTGGCTTTATCGTTATGTGGGCAACCTTGCCTGATGTATTACACAATTTTGGTTAATTGGTGAATGAAGGTTTTCAAATCATTATGCGTAATATACGGGTTGTGAGGTAAGTTATGGCAGAAAATAAGGATGGTCAGGAGAAAACCGAAGAGCCGACAGGAAAAAAATTAGATGATGCCAAGAAAAAGGGGCAAGTCGCTCGTTCAAGAGAACTAAATACAATGGCAGTGACATTGGCCGGTGCCATTTCACTGGTAACAATGAGCAGTCAGTTTGAAGATGGGCTAAGAGGTGTCATGACAAATAGTTTCTCTCTCAAGAGAGAAGATCTGTATGAGCCTATGGCAATGTTACATCATCTATCAGATGCCATTCGAGATGCATTATGGATGTTGGCTCCTTTTTTTCTCATTCTAATAGTTGTTGCTATCCTGGCTTCTGTATCACTGGGTGGGCTTGCATTTAGTATGCAGGCTATTGCCCCAAAGTTTAACAAGCTTAATCCGGTTTCAGGGATGAAGCGTGTCTTTTCTCTTAAAGGATTAATGGAGCTGGTTAAAGCATTGCTGAAGTTCATGCTTATTGCCTCTGTTACAGGGAGTATTCTTTGGTTTTCGATACGAGATTTGATTTGCCTTAGCCAGATGGAAATTGGCCCTGCATTGGCAGAAGTTGGATCACTTGTTGGAAGTTCTTTTATTCTCCTAGCTTCCACGCTTATTCTGATTGCACTAATGGATGTGC
>JAJRZI010000014.1 GCA_024275295.1 Gammaproteobacteria bacterium
TAGTATTTGTGAGAAGATCGTATTACAATGAGCCATGGCCTGGTTTTCCTTATTGGTTCAGCAAGTTATAAGCAAACTCATTGTACCAAAACCTGGGGAAATCAGGCCTCTTTACTTACCAATTAACGGGACAGCAGTGATGGGAAATGCAGATTTTATTGAAGGGATTCGTAATAAATATGATGCTCTCTCAAAAGAGCAATTAATGGAAGTTGGGCGAATAGAACGCCGATCATTAGCAAAGCCACTTCGATGGTATAAAATGCATATGAATAATCCAAAAGATGGCATGGCACAAGCCTTCGCAACAGGTGGTTACACGATGAAAGAGATAGCTGATTATTTTGGAGTACACTATTCAACTGTGAGTCGCGCAGTTAAGGCGCAGGAAGAATAGTGGATAATGCATGATTGCAAGACCTGACCCCTTTACTTGCTTGTAGATACGTCTATTGGTTTTATTGCACATAAAGGCGCACAACAAAAACTACTACATGATTTTAGTGATGGCAACATGGTGTTTACTGAGATAGTTGATCGTATTCAGCAAGAACATGGTTTAGTGCAAATTCATGCTTCTAAAATATGGCTACGAAAATCTGTCCTCACACCAGCACAATTTCGACAATTAGTCCGTGAGGAAGATGAGGTATTGGAAAAACACGAAAGGCCATAATACTAATTAAGCATCATGTCTCCAGAGTCTTTCCGGAGCGGTAGCGGTTGACCACCCTCTACCTCAGGCAGGAATCAATACCCTGCAATTGAACATTTCATTCTAATTTCCCCATCAAAAACGAGCTACAATGAACACTTCGTTCTGTCACGGCCCTGTAGGGATTGGATAGGTTGCTGATTTCATGGTGCAATCAACCTCAGCCATCACTGGTATGAATTCTGCTTACACTACCCAAACCTTTATTCAGAGAATCATCCATGACCTCACAGCACCAAGCAATAGCGGCATTAACCCGCCTATTAGAGACCGGAGACGAAGCCGATCGTTGTTATGCCGCCCGGGCCTTGGGGGTATTTGGCGACCACTCTGCAGTCGATGCACTGATCGCCCGGCTGCGCGACGAAGATATTGATGCCTGCGTCGATGCCGTCGAGGCACTGCGTGAAATTGGCAGCAGCAAGGCGATACCCTCCTTGATTGAATCTCTGGAGAATGACTCAAGCGGAGAGATCTGCACCGTAATCGCCACCACCCTGGGTCGCCTGGGTGGCAAAGAGGCCAATGATGCACTGCTAAAGGTAGCGGCGGAGCGGCCCGAAAGGCTGGACTGGGATGACGACTGGGATACCTGGTGGGACGTACAACTGGAAGCCATCCGGGCACTGGGCAACGCCAGGGAAGAGCGTGCGATAGATACACTCATCAACATCATGGATAACCATGAGCATCAGGATATCGAAAGTGAAGTGCTTAAGGTGCTGGCGCAGATAGAAGGTGAGGGGATTAACGTACTCATCCAGCGTCTGCAGCAGACAGCCTCCCAAAGCCGCAGGCGTGCCGCCAAGGCACTTGGCATGGTTGAATCCACGCAGGCCACCCGCGCACTGAGCCAGGCCCTGCAGGATGATGAGGCAGAGGTACGATCCGCCGCCATCAACGCCTTGGCGGAGCAGGGCGCTGCAAAATACCTGCCTGCCATCATGCTGCTGATGCGGGATGAAGATGAAGCGGTACGCTCAGCAGCCATGCGAAGCGCCTGCAGGCTTGCCAGCAACGCAACGGCTATTGAGAGTCTACAGGGGCAACTGCTGGCCCTGTTGAATGACCCCAGTGGCAAGGTGCGCAGTGGCAGCTTCAATGCCCTCTCCAACAGCATTGAAAAAGAGACCCTATCCGCTGAAGCCATTGAGGCCGTCACCGCCAGCCTGGATGATCCCAACCCCATCGTGGGAACCACCGCATGCACGCTCCTGGGTAAGAATGGCGATATATCCACAATTCCAAGCCTCACCTCCTTGCTGACCGACAGCAGCAGGCACCCTATGCTGCGCCGCGAGGCTGCACAGGCACTGGGGCAGATCGGGGTTATCAATGACGACCTGATACAGGCATTGACCGAGACCATCAACGACCCGGAGCAGAGCGTACGCCTGGCTGCACTGGCCGTCCTGGTGGATCTGGCAGCTCAGGCATCTGACAATCCGGAAGAGGGAACCGATAACAACAATCCGTTTAACATTGTTATCGCCGCATTGACCGGAGAGATCCAGATCAATGCATCCGAAGAGGAACCGGAAGAGACTGACACAGTCGAACTAACCGAGACAACAACCGAAGAGCACAATGAAGATGCTGCAAGCAGTGTTGTCGAACTTGATACCAAGGTGCGCAAAACCAGCGATATCGAAGACGATCAGGAGATGACACTACCCACAGCAGCACCGCGTGTTGCTTATGCCGAACAGACTGCTGCCGTCTCTACCCTGGATGCCATCGCCATGGACAATGTAGAGGCCACACTCAACCTGGATGCCAATGCAGAGGAGCCGGGCGAGATCGATGTCGATGCCCTGCACTATCTCAGCCTGGCCGAACGTCAGAAAAAAGAGGCCGAGCGCATGCTGGTAAAACGCACCTTTAATGTAGCTTCAGATGTCCGGCGGCTGGCAGCCCGCGCTCTGGCTGACAGCAACCGTGAAGAGACCATTACAGCACTGACAACCATCATGCAAAACGAGCCAGATGAAGAGCTGGCCTGCGAAGCGATCTCCTCACTGGGCGAAATCGCATCCAGGGCACCCTCAACCCCGGGATTGATGGAGAGCCTCGGCCCGCTCATTGCCCAGTTGGGTATCGGTGACAGGGATCGCCGCCTGGCCTGCGCCCGCACACTGGGGCGGCTAAGGAACCCCGCTGCCATTGCACCGCTGCTCTGTGCATTGACCGATGAGATCAAGGACATACGCATAGAGGCGATCAACGCCCTCACCGATCTTGTCATAGAAGGGGCAGACCCTGTCAAAGAGGATCACATGGTGCTGGAAGAGGTCTCCCCAACCACTATTACTGAGCAACTCCTCAACTGCCTGGATGATGAGGCAAATGGTGTACGCCTGGCTGCCGCCCACGGGCTTGCCCGTCTGTTGAAGCTTGAAGAGCTTCAGGGATTTACCGAACAGGCCGTGGATAAAATGCTTGCCGCCGCCCTGCTGGATGGCGGTCAACAGACCCGTCCGATGGGACAGGTTATCCGAATCATCCAGGCTGAACTGGGATCTGAAAAACTATTGGCACAGCTGGAAGAGGCTGAAGAGAGCGCCGACCGACGCTTCATCATCGAGATGCTGGAAGAGCTGTTTAAACCACAACCGGGTCAGAATGTGGCCTGAGACAATCAATATTATCCAGGAGATAGCACGAATGAAAAAACTGATTACCGCACTCGGTATTGCTGCTCTTTGCACACTACCCCTGACGAGCCAGGCTGCGGCCTATAAAGAGGTCACCGTCAGCAATGGTGGCGCCATTACCGGCAAGGTTACCCTCGCTGGCAAAGACTACGCACCCAGGAAATACAAGGTCTCCAAAGACAATGCCGTCTGTGGCGATGGCACCCGTGAGATTGATTTTGTGCGCGTAGTGAATGGCTCCCTGCAGGATGTAGTGGTCTACCTCGACAAGGTCAAATCAGGCAAACCCTTTCCAGCGGATGTGGGGGATGGCAGCACCATTCAGCAGGGCTGTGAATTCAAGCCTTTCATGGGCGTTATGAGAAACGGTGCCAAATTTGCCGCCGTCAACAAAGACCCGGTGCTGCACAATATTCACACCTACGAACTCATAGGCCGGGTCAAAAAAACCGTCTTCAACGTGAGTCAGCCTGATCAAAACACCGTAACCAAAACCGTGAAGCTGAAAAAAGGTACCGCCATGAAGGTCGAGTGCGATGCCCATGACTTCATGCATGCCTACACCTTTGTCGCCAAAAATCCTTACTTTGCCGTTGTAAAAGAGGATGGCAGCTACAGCATCGATAATGTGCCTCCCGGCAAGTACAAGATCAAAGCCTGGCATGGCTTTCTGAAGGATCAAAAGGCCAAGGTTGAGGTCACTGCTGGCGGCACGGCTACCGTGAATTTTGCATTCAAAGGCAAATAGATGGCCACAACGCCCGACACACCCAAACAGAGATGGCGTCCCGCCCCACTGGATTATCTGGCCATCATTGCAGGTCTGATCAATGTGGTGGTCATCGGCACCATTATTGGTTACGCACTGCTTGACTAAAGGCAGGGCAGGGTACAGATCTCTCCTTTCTGTACCCTGCTTTCAACCCCTCATCATTTAAAGATCAGCATGAATCTACACGCCGCACCTGAATCATCTCAGCCCCAGCCACTACCCGGCTGCAGCTCCATCCTGCTTGCCGTGGACGCCTCTGACCACTCCAACCGTGCTATCACTGAATCCCTGGCCTTAGCAGAGATATGGAACAGCCGCTTTAGCGCCCTGCATGTCTACGCCGCCAAATTGCATGACCGGCGCTTCCGGCAGATGGAGGGGGGTCTCCCCGAGCAATACCGGGAGGAACAGGAGCTGGAGCGGCAACGAGAGGTACACGACGATCTGATCACTAAAGGGCTCAATATCATCACCGACTCCTATCTGGATCAGGTGGAGACCCAGAGCAAAAAAAAGGATATTGCACTAACCCGCTTCTCCCCAGAGGGCAAAAACTACCGGGAGATCATCAAGGAGAGCAACAACGGCAACTACGATCTGCTGGTGATGGGCGCCCTGGGACTGGGGGCAGTGAAGAGCAGCCGGCTGGGCAGCGTCTGCCAGCGTGTTGCCCGCCGCAGCCAGATCGACACCCTCATCATCAAGGAACCCAACCGCTCCATCACCGACGGCCCCATCGTGGTGGCGGTCGATGGTTCAAGTAAATCCTATGGCGGCCTGCTGACCGCCCTGGCACTGGCACAGCAGTGGCAACTGCCGGTCAAGGTGGTCTCTGCCTTTGATCCCTACTACCACTATGTCGCCTTCAACCGCATCGCCAGGGTGCTCTCTGACGAGGCCGGCAAGGTGTTCCGCTTCCAGGAGCAGGAGCAACTGCACGAAGAGATCATCGACTCCGGCCTGGCCAAGATCTATCAGGGCCACCTCTCCGTCTGCCAACAGATTGCCAGCGAGCACGATATGGAGATTGAAACCGTACTGTTGGACGGCAAGCCTCACGATGTCATCAACAGATATCTGCAACAGGTGAAACCCTCCCTGCTGATCGTTGGCACCACTGGCATCCATGCCGATACAGAGCTGGATATCGGCGGCAACAGCGAGGCCCTGCTACATGATGCCGACTGTGCTGTGCTGCTCAGCCAGCGGGAACACCTACCCCAGATTGACCATATCGCCTCAGCCACCATCTCCTGGACCAAAGAGGCAGAGAAACGCATGCAGCGGGTGCCCTCCTTTGTGCACAACATGGCACGCATGGCCATCCTGCGCTACGCCCAGGAGCAGGGCCATACCGTCATCACCGAAGGCATTGTGGAGGAGGCCACAGCCAAACTCATGCCCGGCCGCGCTGAAGAGGCGATGAAAGAGATTGTTGAGGCCTATGACAAGGGTGAGCTTAAAAACAGACCCAACAGCATAGAACCGATGCGATGGAATGAGAGCGCAACCCAACTGCTGCTCACCATCAAGGATCTCAGCCTGCGCGGTAACCTCAGCATGCGTGCTGAAAAGAAGGCCCGCAGTGCAGGAGCAAAAGAGGTGGCTGCTTAACATATCCAGCCCTTTCTAGACGATAGCGTCGAGATCGGCGAATTTAGCCCTGGATCACTGGCACTTGCTGATAAAAAACCCATCCACTGGCAAGCCGCAGCCCTGGCCCGCCTGATGCGAGTACCGGAGGGATTTATGCGTGATAGTGCCAAAGAGCGCATCAAAAATTATGCCCGCAACCAGGGTCACAATGAGATCACCCTGGCACTTGTTGAGCAGGGGTTAGCCGTAGCCCGCGAGGCGATGGGCAAGTCAACATCAAAGGGTGGCTGTCCGTTTTCAGGAAAAAATGGCTAAAGGGCCGGAAGCGGTGCACTTTTTATATTTGATTCAATGACAGACCTCTACATCATCGCCATCAACCTCACCCGCCGCTGCAACCTTGCCTGCGCCCACTGCTACATGGACGCCAAGACGCGGGAAAGCGGCAGTGATGGGGAGCTAGACACAACGGAGGTGAAGGGTCTGCTGGAGCAGATCAGCTCCCGCAGCAACGAGACCATGGTGGTGCTGACGGGCGGTGAACCACTGCTGCGCAGGGATCTGGATGAGTTGGTCGCCCACGGCAGCAGGCTGGGACTCTCGATGGTGGTCGGTACCAACGGTGTGCTGCTGGATGAACAGCGGGTTCTCTCCCTGAAAGCGGCGGGTGCCATGGGCATGGGGATCAGCCTCGACTCACTCGATCCAGCGCACCACGATGCCTTTCGCGGCTGCAACGGCAGTTGGGAGAAGACCCTCAATGGCATGGAGGCCTGTCGTAAACACGGCCTGCCCTTCCAGGTACACTTTTCAGTCACTGAAAAGAATGCCCATGAAGTGGACGCCATGATCGACTTCACCAGGGCCACGGGTGCCCATGTACTGAATATCTTCTTCCTGGTCTGCACGGGCCGGGGCGAATCCATGTCAGACATCACCCCTGCCCGTTATGAGCAGGTGCTGCAGCAACTGGTCAAGGCTCAAAAGCAGAGCACAGACCTGATCATCCGCGCCCGTTGCGCCCAGCATTTCAAACGTGTCGCCTACCAGCTCGATCCTGAATCACCCCTGACCCGCGCCCAGGGCTACGAAGGAGGAGGCTGCCTGGCCGGTATTCACTACTGCCGCATCACCCCAGAGGGTGGTGTGACGGCCTGCCCCTATATCCCCATTGAGGATGGCAATATTCGCCACACCCCCTTCTGGGAGATCTGGGATCAGGCCCCCGGTTTTCAACAGCTGCGCGAACCTGAGCTGACCGGAGAGTGTGGAAAATGTGAATTTCGGAAGCTCTGCCGAGGCTGCCGCGCCCGCCCGCTGGCGATGGGTGGGACACTCATGGATGACGACCCCTGGTGCGACTACCAGCCAGCAGGGGGCACTATCATCCAGCCCCTCATTGAGGAGAAGGGCAGCAAGATTGGCTGGACGCCGGAGGCGGAACAGCGGCTCTCCCGAGTACCCGGCTTTCTGCGCAAGATGGTGCGTAAACGGGCCGAGAGCCACGTACGGGAACGGGGTGAAACAGTGGTCACACCTGGGCACCTGGCGACTTTGGCCTCCCGCCGTTTTGGAGGTCAGCACCCCGGCATGCCAGCAACAGGCACGAACAGGCCCACAGCAACAGAAGCAACCTCAACCCTGGCCTGGACCCAGGAGGCCACAGAACATCTGCAGGGTATCCCCAGTTTCCTGCGCAGTGGCGTCATCCAGGTTGCTGAGGATGTCGCCCACACCGAGGGACGGCTTGAGGTCAATATAAAACTGCTGCGCCGTCTTGAGGAAGAGAGCGAATCCAGTCGCAAACTGACCTGGGAGCCGGAGGCAGAGCAGGCCATGGAGCAACTGCTGGCTGATCGAGCGCCCCAGGTGCGCATGTTCGTACAGCCCACCATGGAGGCCGCCGCCGAACGCGAGACCAAACGCCGCAATGCCAAGGTGGTCACCACCACCGATGTACAAAAGGTGATCGAAACAGAAACCGCAGGCGTGGAGTGGCAGCCAGACGCCCTGGCCCGGGTGGAATCTGCCCCGGATTTCAACCGCGCCGGTATCAAGAAGGCAGCCGAATTCAATGCCCGTCGTGAAGGCAAAGCCCTCATCACCAGTGAGGATCTGACCCGTTACCGCAACAGGGCCATGATGCGTGCCGTGCGCCGCCTGCGTGGTTTTGGCATGCATGAACTCAACTTTGATACCTACGAGATTGCCAAGGAGCGGGTACCCAGGCTGCAGGATAATGATCAGGCCGACAAACGCTTTGCCGCCATCCGTAAATATGTGGAGTCCAAACAGGCGCCGGATGGCAGTGGGCTGGGTCTGCTGGATCGCGAACTAATGGAGAAGATGAAGCAGGAGCTGAAGCGATGAGCCAGGCCGAAGTGCTGGTCATCGGCGCTGGCATCTCCGGCCTCTCAACAGCCTGGTGGCTGGCGCAACAGGGCATCCCGGTCGAGGTGTGGGAAAAGGCACCCTGGCTGGGTGGCAAGATCCGCACCAACAACCACTCAGGCTACATCACCGAACAGGCGGCCAGCCTGCTGGTCAACTTTCGACCTGAAATAGACCGTTGTATTGCGGCGGCTGGCTTAACCGCATCAAAACAGTCCCGTGGCAGGGATCTGAGTCGCTACGTGGTACACCAGGGCCGCTTGGCTGAGATGCCCATGCAGTTGGGTCGGCTGGCGCTCTCTCCCCTCTGGAGCCGGCAGACCAAGCTACGCCTGCTGACCGAGGTTCTGATGCCGCGCAGCAGACAACCCCGTGAAAGCGTCAGCCAGTTTATCGGCCGCCGTTGGGGTTCAGAGGTTCTGGAGTCGGCCATCGAACCCTTTATTGCCGGAACCCTGGCCAGTGACCCGGATCATGCCGATGCCCGCTCTCTGCTGCCCCGGCTTACCGGGCTGGAACAACGATATGGCAGCATTGCCGCAGGCATATTCATTAATCGCATCATCAAACGCCGCCGTGTTAACACCTCAGAGGCATTCTCTTTTAACCAGGGCATGGGCGAGTTGATCAATACCTTGAGCCGCCATCCACTCATCAAACTCAAAACCCACTGCACACTGGATGAGATGCATTTCCAAAATGGCGGCTGGCATGCCCAGGCAAACTGCGGCACTCATAACCGGCATATACGCCACCTGGTGATCAGCACACCGGCCAGTCATGCCGCTGATCTGCTCTTCCCGGTAACGCCTACCCTCTCCAGTCTGGTGGGTGACATTCAATATGCCCCACTCTCTGTGCTGCATCTGGGTTTTGACCGGGCGCAGATCCGGCATCCACTCAATGGCAGCGGCTTTCTGACAGCGCGCCGGGAAAGGCTGAGCTTTAATGGCAATCTCTGGATGAGCAGCCTCTTTTCTGCGCGCGCCCCATCCGGCAAGGTGCTGCTCACCAGCTATATCGGTGGCGCACGTCACCCGGAACGTTTCGGCTGGCATGATGATCAGCTCATCAGCTCAGTGACTTCAGACCTGAAGAGACTGATCGGGCTGCGGGGTTCACCCGAATTTATCCATGTTGACCGCCACTCACAGGCGCTTCCGCTCTATTACGGTGATTATCAGCGGCGTCTGGCTGCCATCACAGAGCAGCTTGGGCAGTGGCCGGGGCTGCATCTGGTGGCAAATTATCGTGGGGGTGTCTCGGTACGTGAGCGTATCTACCAGGGCATGCGAGCCGCCCAACTGATCTCACAAAGCACTGAATCACGCACAGCTGCCGCCTGCAACAGTGATGACAGGGTCGCCACCCTGACCACAGCCCATGTCTGAGAGAGAGCAAAATTTTGCGCAGAGGCCCCCTTTCCGACTGTGGCCTCTGGTCTTGATGGTGCTGCTTACCCTACTGGGGATCTCGCTTGCCAACCAATGGTATGCAGAGCATATCGCCATGCCTCGTTATTGTGACGACCCGGTGCAGACCCTGGAACGGGTGCGGCGACTGTTGACCGAACAAAAGCCAGCAAATGATGACTTTGACGCCAGACGCCCCTATATTGTTGCCGCCAAGCTGCTGTTTCTGGTGCCCCGCACGGGTGACGAAACGCGTGAAGCCTACCTGCTTCGGGTTCGGCAACATCTGGAACGACAATGCCGGTAGCGCCTCCGCCACCCCCGGCTTCCCGCTTAACCCTGCTCAAGCAGTTTGCGCGTAACTTTGCCACCTTGTGCTGCATACTCATCATTATCGCCAGCATGCACTACTACAGCTTCTATGCTACTGAACGGGCAACACGTGATGCCCGTGAGGCGCTGAATGTCGATCTGGCGCAACACATGATCACCAATGATATCTCCTCTGTTGTACGGGATCTGAGATTTCTGGCCGAGCATATCGAGCGGCGTCGGCTTTTCCAACAGCCCAGCGGTCTGCGCAAACAGCGGATTGAGCAGGAGTTTCTGGTCTTCTCTGAGAAAAAGGCGCTGTATGACCAGATTCGCTTTATTGATAAGGATGGCCTGGAGGTTGTACGCATCAATTACGACAATGGCCATCCTGTCGCGGTGGATAACGCCAATCTGCAAAATAAATCCAACCGCTACTACTTTCGTGAAACGCTCAAACTGGAGCAGGGTGGCATCTATACCTCACCCCTGGATCTCAATATTGAAGAGGGCCGGATTGAGGAGCCTTACAAACCCATGATGCGCTTTGGCACACCGGTCTTTGACCAGTATGGGGGTCTGCAGGGGGTGGTCGTACTCAACTATTTTGGCTCTCATCTGATCTATAACTTCACCCGTGCCGCCAGCAATATTTCAGATCACATCGAACTGGTCAATAGCGAGGGCTACTGGCTCCGCAGCCCACAAAAGAGACAGGAGTGGGGCTTTATGTTCGGCAATAACAATACCTTTGCTGCAGCCAACCCCAGTGAGTGGCAGCGTATCTCATCACAGGAGAAAGGGCAGTTCCAAACCCATGCCGGCCGCTTTACCTTTACCACCCTCTACCCCACCCGAATAGCCCACTTTGCATCTGATCCCTGGCTGATGGGTAAGACAGGCACCGATCCCAGTGGCCCCTACTGGAAGATTATTGCCCGCATACCGCCTCATCAACTCACCGCTGGTCTATCCCTGCTGCTCCAACATCACTGGATACTCTATCTCTCTATTTTTGGTCTCAGTGGGTTGGGGGCCTGGCTACTGGCCCACGCCCAGGTTCAACGACGCCAGGCAGAGGCAGAGAGTGAATATGAACGCCGCTTCCGCCACACCACGGAGAACATGACCCTGGCCGCTATTGCGCTCAATAGAGATGGCTTGATCACCTTCTGTAATAACTATTTTCTTGAACTGACCGGTTGGCAGCGGGATCAGGTCGTGGGGCAAAACTGGCTTCGGCGCCTCATACCTGAAACCCAGCAACAGGAGATTCAACAGATCCTGGCATGTATGGATCAGCCAAACAGCTTTCCTACCCGCCATGAGTGCCAGGTCGTTACACGAGACAATGGCCTGCGGCTGATCGCCTGGAATAATACCCTCTCATACGATGCTCAGGGCCATGCCATTGGTGTTATCAGTATTGGTGCTGATATCACAGAACAGCGTCATACCGAAACGGCGCTGCGCAAGCTCTCCTATGCCGTTGAGCAGAGTCCTGCAACGGTTATGATTACCAATCGGGAGGGTCTGATTGAATATACCAATCCCAAGTTTACACAGGTGACCGGCTATCGGGCTGATGAGGTCGTCGGACGTAACCCCCGATTTCTTAAATCAGGTGAAACGAATGATGATGACTACCGGGCGCTTTGGGAGACGATTAGCCAGGGGGGTGAATGGCGTGGGGAGTTTCACAACCGCAAAAAGAGTGGTGAGCTGTTCTGGGAATCTGCATCCATCTCTGCAATACGCAATCCAGATGGTGAGATCACACACTTTCTCGCGGTAAAAGAGGATATCACCGAACAGAAGCGGCTGGAGGAGGAGGTTGAGGAACGCAACCGGGAACTGGCAAAAAACCAGGCACTGACGGTTATGGGGCGTATGGCCAGCATGATTGCCCATGACCTGCGAAACCCCCTCTCTTCGGTAAAGATGACCCTGCAGATCCTCAAAAAGCACCCTGATCCGAAGGGCAGCAAAGAGGCCAATGAGCTTCGCCAGATAGCCTTGGAACAGATCCTCTATATGGAAGAGATTCTCTCTGACATGTTGACCTATAGCCGCCCGGACGCCCTCAAACCAGAGTGGATCACGGTGGATAAGGTGATCGATTCCGCCACCGGCCTGGTTCAGCGCACAATCAGTGACTATGGTGTCAATCTCACTCTCCACTACCAGCCAGGCCTCCCCACCCTGTATGCCGATGCCACCAAGCTGCGCCAGGTCTTTTCAAACCTGATCACCAATGCAGCACAGGCCACTCAGGATCAGCCAGACCCGCAGATTGAGATCCATGCCATGGTTCATCTTGGGTCAGAAGGCACCGGCATTCGTATCGAGATCACTGATAATGGCTCAGGTATCTCACCCAAGGACAGGGATAAGATTTTTGAGCCGTTTTTTACCACCCATGCCAAAGGCACGGGGCTGGGACTGGCCATTGTTAAACGTATATTGGATCAACACCACGCCCACATCCAGCTGCAGCCCAATCAACCACAGGGCGTCTGCGTTGTGGTTGAGCTGCCAATCAGAATTAAATCAACCCATGAATCCACTCGGATCGATTCAAAGAGCATATCCAGATGAGCAAGATACTGATTGTTGATGATGACATCGCCAGCTGCCGCACCCTCCAGCTCCACTTGGGAACCCAGGGACACCAGGTTCAAACCGCCCACAGTGTTGATGATGGTCTTGCCGCCGCACAACAAGAAGTGCCGGAGCTGGTCATCCTTGATATCCGCATGCCGGGTAAATCCGGGTTGGAAGGCCTGCCGGAGTTCAAGCGCCGCTTCCCACACACCCACATCATTATGATCACCGCTTTTCATGATATGGACAGCACCATTGATGCCATGCAAAAAGGGGCTGAGGACTATATCCACAAACCGATTGATATCGATGAGCTTGAAGGGAGCATCGACAAGATCTGCCGACCTATCAAGCCGGAGGAACAACTCCTGGCGGCCAACAGCCAGGATGGTGCAAACCCGCTCTCAATGGTAGGCCGCAGCCGCGCCATGAAAGAGGTATTCAAAACCATTGGGCTGGTTGCCAAAAGTCCTGCGACCGTGCTTATTACAGGCGAGTCAGGTACCGGCAAAGAGCTGGTTGCACGCGCTATTCACCGGGCCAGCAACCGGCCCAATGGCCCCTTTGTTGCGATCAACTGTGCCGCCCTGGTTGACACCCTGTTGGAGTCAGATATGTTCGGCCATGAGAAGGGCTCTTTCACAGGTGCAACCGGCCAGCAGGAGGGGAAATTCGCCCTGACTCATGGCGGCAGCATCTTTCTTGATGAGATTGGTGAGATGTCTCCTACCATGCGGGCAAAACTGCTGCGGGTGCTTCAATATAAGGAATTCACACCACTGGGGGCCAAAAAGGCCCAAACAACGGATGCCCGCATCATCGCTGCAACCAATATCGATCTCTCTGCCAACGTGGCCGATGGCTCCTTTCGTGAAGATCTCTTCTACCGTCTGCAGGTCATCAACATCCATCTACCGCCCCTTCGGGAGCGCAAGGAGGATCTGATGGATCTGATCCAGACCCTACTGTGTCGTATCAATAAAGAGCTACACCGAAATGTTTCACATATCGCCAAGGATATTCTGGGCTGCTTTGAGTCCTATCACTGGCCAGGTAATGTACGTGAATTGGAAAACATACTCATGAAAGCGGTTGCACTTTCAACCGGAGACACCATCACCCAAAGCCATCTGCCCATTGGGGTCTGCAGTAATCCTGCCTGCAATAGCAGCCTGGAAAGCTTAAACGAGAAACCCGCAGATACATGGAGCCTGGAAGAGATGGAACAGATACATATCACCCGGGTGCTTGAGGCCTGCAATTGGCACAAGGGGCATGCCTGCGACATACTTGGAATATCCCGCCCAAGGCTTCGGCGGATGATTAAACAGTACAGACTTGCTGAACCTGTTGATATCAGTGATATTGAAGAAAATAATGATACCGAGAACGCAGGCCATTCACACTGAACTGCTCTTTTTAGGATAATGCAAAAATATACAACCCAAACAAAAACGCCCCCATAAAGGGGGCGTTTTTATGTAACTACTTACTGATTACAAGCTGTAGTACATGTCGAACTCAACAGGGTGGGTGGTCATACGCATACGAGTCACCTCTTCCATCTTGAGCGCAATATAACCATCAATCAAATCGTTGGTGAATACACCACCATTGGTGAGATATTCACGATCAGCATCCAAGCAATCCAACGCCTGATCCAGGCTGTGACATACGGTTGGGATCGCTTTGGCCTCTTCTGCTGGCAGGTCATAGAGATCCTTGTCCATCGCATCGCCAGGGTGGATCTTGTTCTGGATGCCGTCCAGGCCAGCCATCATCATGGCGGAGAACGCCAGGTATGGGTTGGCGGTTGGATCAGGGAAGCGCACCTCGATACGACGGCCTTTAGGGCTGGATACCCAAGGAATGCGAATAGAGGCAGAGCGGTTGCGTGCAGAGTAAGCCAGCATAACTGGGGCTTCAAAACCAGGAACCAGACGCTTGTAGGAGTTGGTTGAGGCATTAGTGAAGGCATTCAGTGAACGGGCATGCTTGATGATGCCGCCAATGTAGAACAGCGCCTCTTCAGACAGGCCGCCATACTTGTCACCCGCAAAGATGTTATTGCCACCTTTAGCCAGAGACTGATGTACATGCATGCCGGAACCGTTATCGCCAACCAGCGGTTTTGGCATAAAGGTAGCGGTCTTGCCATAGGCATGAGCAACGTTCTGGATGACATACTTCATGATCTGGTTCTGATCAGCACGACGCACCAAGGTGTTGAATACGGTACCGATTTCACACTGACCTGCGGTAGCCACCTCGTGGTGATGTACTTCAACCGGTACGCCCATCTCTTCCAGAGCCAGACACATGGCGCCACGGATATCATTCAGGCTATCGACTGGAGGAACAGGAAAGTAGCCGCCTTTGGTGGTTGGGCGGTGACCGATGTTGCCATCTTCATAGACGCGCTCGGAGTTCCACTCGGCCTCATCAGAATCAATCTTGTAGAAGGCGCCGGACATATTGGCACCCCAGCGAACATCATCCAGGATGAAGAACTCTGGTTCTGGACCAAAGAATGCGGTATCCGCAATACCAGTGGACTGCAGGTAGGCCTCTGCACGTTTGGCAACAGAACGTGGGTCACGCTCATAGCCCTGCATGGTGCTTGGCTCCAAGATATCGCAGCGCAGAATAAGGGTGGACTCATCAGAGAATGGATCCAGCACAGCACTCGAATCATCCGGCATCAGGATCATGTCGGACTCATCGATGCCTTTCCAGCCAGCAATGGAAGAGCCATCAAACATCTTGCCTTCAGCAAATATCTCTTCATCAATCACGCTGGAAGGAACCGTCACATGCTGCTCTTTACCGCGGGTATCGGTAAAGCGAAAGTCTACAAACTGTACTTCATTATCTTTGATCATATTCAGGGCTGTAGAAGCCATCGTTCTCTCTCCAAATCTGATAAAAAAATTTACTGCCGAAGCAGCTAAGAAAATTTTTGTTTTACCTGAATCAGTAGCAGGAAATACACCCCACAGAATAGCAGCATCCATGCCATGCCATATATAGTTTTTTTTTAAAAATTATTCTGATTACTGATTATGGCGATCTATCTGTAGGGCAAATATACATTAATACATTAAAAACATAGGGCTATTAAGCATTTTGTAACCCATCAAAATACAAAAATCATCTTTATAAAGATGAATAATAACCCTCTAAGGTGAGCTAATACTGAGTAGGCAAAACCCATTGCGCACTATATTTGTGCAGCAACCACTCCATATCGCACTATAGTAGTGCTTCAGCATAGAGGGCTGGATCTCACCCAAAATAGACCCGCACCTTCCCAAAACGATTGTTATCAGAGACAGCTTGTTGCAACACGGATTCAAGCTGCTCAACATCTCCCAGTTGTGTGATTTGTTCTCTTGCAAAAAAGAGATCTATCTCTATCTTCCCATTCAGATAGTGCAAAACCATACGATCCCGCAGTGCCACACCGGGTACATCCTGCCAGCACTGTTCCAGCATCCCCATAACCTCTGCACGCAGGGGCAGGCTGTTGGAGCAAATGGCAGACTCATCATCTTCCACATCAATATGCACCGTGACATCTTCAATCTCTTCCAGCTCTTTTTTCAGGCATTGCTCAACTATCAGGCTGATCATGTGCCCTTCAGATACGCTCAACTGCGGATCAACCCTAACATGCACATCCACTGCCGCATGACCACCCAGGCTACGCGTACGCAGCATGTGAAAATCCTCTACGCCATCAATTGAGTGAATGATCCTGTGGATAAGTGCAACCCGCTCATCCGACAGCCCTAAATCCACCAGCTCTTGTGCCGCACCCCAACCCAGATCCCAGCCAATTTTTCCAACCATTACGCCAACACCAATAGCTGCCACAGCATCGAGGTAAGGCAGCCCCGCCATTGTTCCCACGATACCTGCCAACACTACAACGGATGAAACCGCATCAGAGCGATGGTGCCATGCATTAGCTATCAGTAGATTGGATTTAATCCCTCGTCCAATTCGCAGGGTGTAATGAAACAGACCCTCATTTGCCAGAATGGAGAAGCCCGCTGCGAACAGGGTGATGGCATTGGGCTCAAGCAGCTTCTCAGGGGAGAACATCCGCATGAAGGCATCCCAAACAATACCGGCTGCAACAACGATGAGAAATCCCCCCAGCGCCATGGTTGCCATGGTTTCAAATCGCCCATGACCATAGGGATGCTCAGCATCAGGGGCATGATGGGATTTGCGCGAGACAAAATAGACCAAGCCATCTGACATCAGATCTGAGACGGAGTGAATTCCATCTGCAACCAGTGATTGTGATTGACCAACAATGCCTATAAGGATTTTGACCACCGAGAGAACCAAATTAACTATCGCCCCAACCACCGCCACCTTTTGTATGGTGTGTGATCGCTGCTCAGCAGATAGGGTAGTCTTGCTCATGAAACCTACTGTTCACCAACTTCCAATATAATGATATGTTCATCATCCTTGCTGGTTATTTCTATGATTTTATGGCCATTGATTCGGCTCCAGGCAGGGATATCATTGAGCGCACCAGGGTCTGTACAGATGGCTTTGATTCGTGCACCTGGAGACAGTTTTTTCGCTGCATTCTGAACCCGAATGACAGGCATTGGGCAGAGTAGGCGCCGGGCATCGACGACAACGACGTCATCTGGGTTGCTCATAGTTGCCACTCCTTTTGTATCTCATGTGGCGGCATGGGGGTGACCGACAGGGTTCGGGTGGTACCGTCTTTTTCTCTAATCTCAAGTTCCACCTGCTCTGCACTGCGTCCCTGGCTATAGCGGGCCACTATTCGAGCAGCAAGCTCCAGATCCTCTGGTTCCACCCGGCCATCCAGCAGTGCCAATGGCCCGGCATGGCTGGTTGTCTTCAGACTGATATATTGATTTTTATAGCCCTGGAGAAATTTTCCCTCACCCTCTTCACGCGAAATAATCACCTTAAACTCAGGCTTTGGACGCAGGTGCCGTCCAACCTTGAGCAGCATGATGTCGTCCAGCTCATACTCTTTCTCACCCCGGCTCTTCCAAAGATCGGCTAATTTAACAGAGTAGGGGGCATCGGTCAGAAAACAGCAACCACCAGCCGGTTGCGCATACTCTTCAAAACCGTAGCGTTTGGCCAGGGCCATCTGCGGCTTGCGGGTACGACCACTAAAATCGAACAGCCCTTCCCGATCTATCCAACCCTCCTGTTCAGGGGTGGTTGCCGGGAGGTTTTTTCCGCACAGTGGCCGTAGTAACAGTCCCTCTGCACCCGACTCCCGCGCAATCACCGGCATGGTCTCTTTACGTTGCGATTTTGGTCGCTGCCCAATCACCTCACCCGTGATTATAAAATCAAAGTCATTCTCCCTGATCCACTCAAGGGCCTTTTCAACCATGAAGATTTTACAGTCCAGACAAGGGTTTAGATTTGCACCATAGCCATGCTTCGGGTTAAACAGCACCTCTTTATACTCCTCCACAACATCCACAAAATGGAGTTTTATACCCAGCTGCTCAGCCACCCAGAGGGCATTATTCCGCTTGGGTCTGTTCTGATCCTTCTTGCGGATGGCGTGGGTGTGGCCCTCTACGCAGAATCCGGTAAAGAAGTTCAGACCCTCGACATAGATACCCTGTTCCTGAATGGCGCGGGCAGCCAACATGGAATCGAGACCACCTGATATTAGGGCAGCGGCTTTATATTGTTTTGTCATGGTGCAGTAATCTGGTTTGTAAACAGGCTGCAATTATATACGAGCCAGCGGTAAAACTGATCACTCACAGCTACAAACAATACCCTTTATAACGGTATACTTGCGCGATCGGTTTATTTTAGTAGAGAAAAGGTCAAGATTTGAACAATCAAACAAATGTCGCAAGCCCGGATCTGTCTACCTTCCAGGGTCTGATTTTTGCCCTGCAGCAATTTTGGGCCGACCAGGGCTGTGTTATTTTGCAGCCTTACGATATGGAGATGGGTGCAGGCACCTTTCACTCTGCAACCTTTCTGCGCGCCATTGGCCCAGAACCCTGGAATTGCGCCTATGTGCAGCCTTCTCGCCGCCCCACGGACGGCCGCTATGGTGAGAATCCCAATCGCTTGCAACACTATTACCAGTTTCAGGTCATTCTGAAACCCTCTCCACTGAATATTCAGGATCTTTACCTTAATTCGTTAAAGATGCTGGATATCAACCCGTTGGTACATGACATTCGCTTTGTGGAGGATAACTGGGAGTCACCCACCCTGGGCGCCTGGGGTCTGGGGTGGGAGATCTGGCTGAACGGTATGGAGGTGACACAGTTTACCTATTTCCAACAGGTAGGGGGGCTTGATTGCCGCCCCGTAACGGGTGAGATCACCTATGGACTGGAGCGCATCGCCATGTATCTGCAGTCGGTCGAGAGTGTCTACGATCTGGTTTGGACCCATGGCCCCGAAGGCCCGGTCACCTACGGCGATGTCTTTCATCAAAATGAGGTTGAGCAGTCAACCTATAACTTTGAACACGCCAACGTGGAGGCACTCTTCTCCTGGTTTGACACCTGTGAATCCGAAAGTCAGAAATTGATTGAGCAGGGGCTGCCACTTCCTGCCTACGAGCAGGTACTCAAGGCATCACACACTTTCAACCTTCTGGATGCCCGGCAGGCCATATCTGTTACTGAGCGGCAACGGTTTATTCTTCGTGTCCGGTCACTCTCCCGTGCTGTAGCCCAGGCCTACTATGAACGCCGGGAGGCCCTTGGGTTTCCCATGTTGACTCAACAGAAGGAGGCGTCCAATGGTTAAGCAGGATCTACTCATCGAGATCGGCACTGAAGAGCTACCACCCAAGGCCCTTGACCGACTCTCCATCGCCTTTCAATCCAGCATCGAATCCCAGATCAGCCAGGCTGGCCTCACTTTTGCGTCCATTCAACGCTTTGCCACACCCCGTCGATTGGCCCTGCTCATCACTCAGCTTGATACCGCTCAGGCTGATCGTGAGGTTGAGCGGAAAGGCCCCGCGGTAAAGGCTGCCTTTGACCCATCCGGCAATGCCACCAAAGCGGCAGAGGGCTTTGCCCGCTCTTGTGGTGTGGCTGTTTCCGAGCTGGAACAGGTGGAGACCCCCAAAGGTGCCTGGTTGGTCTTCCGGCAAAACCAGCCTGGCCAGCAGACGCAGACACTTATCCCTGCGATGGTTGAGCAGGCGCTGGCCCGTCTTCCAATCCCAAAGCGCATGCGCTGGGGTGCTGGTGATGCCGAATTCGTACGGCCTGTTCACTGGATCGTGATGCTGTTTGGCGACCAAATCATCGACTGCAAAATCATGGGGCTAAAGGCCGGCCGTACCACCCGAGGCCACCGTTTTCACCATCCTGATCCCATTGAGCTGATGCTGCCTGCCAGCTATGCCGAAAGACTGCTTGATCCTGGTCATGTTATCGCGGACATCACCGCACGCCGGGAAAAGATCCAGGCTCAGGTCAAACAGATCGCTTCCGAAGCCGGTATGGTAGCTGCCATTGATGACTCCCTGCTGAATGAGGTCACCGCACTCAATGAGTGGCCTGTTGCCGTTATGGGTGCTTTCGACAGACGCTTTTTGAAAGTGCCTGCAGAGGCATTGATAAAGACCATGCAGGAGCATCAAAAATATTTCCCTGTGGTGGATAACCACGGCGCACTGCAGCCACACTTTATTACCATCAGCAACATCCAAAGCCAGGATCCCGCCCAGGTCAGTGCAGGTAATGAACGCGTTATTCGTCCACGATTCAGTGATGCCGCTTTGTTCTGGGAGCAGGATCTTAAGCAACCACTTGATGCCCTTGCACCAAGGCTTCAGGGAGTAGTTTTTCAGCAGCAGCTGGGTTCCCTGTATGACAAATCACAGCGCATTTCACAGTTGGCTCAACTGATTGCTAAACAGCTCGGTTTTGATCCTGCAGAGACTGCACGTGCAGCTGCGCTTGCCAAATGTGATCTGCTCTCCAATATGGTGGGAGAGTTCCCATCGCTTCAGGGTGTGATGGGGCGCTACTACGCGCAACATGCAGGGGAGGGCGGCGATATCGCTGCCGCCATTGAGGAGCAGTATCTGCCACGTCATGCAGGTGACAATCTTCCACAGACAGACTGCGGACGTGCCATTGCCATTGCAGATCGACTCGACACCCTGGTTGGTATCTTTGCCATTGGACAGAAACCAACCGGCGAGAAGGATCCTTTTGGCCTGCGCCGTGCTGCATTGGGTGTTCTGCGCATCCTCATTGAAACCCCACTGCAACTTGATCTTGAAAGCCTGCTTCAGGCTGCAGCAGAGGGGCTTGCTGACAAACTGGACAGCAGCAATGCAGCCCATGAGGTCTTTGACTATATGATGGAACGGCTGAATGCCTATTATGCTGATCAGGATTTTTCAGCTGATCTGATAGACGCCGTGCTATCACGCCGCCCAACCAAACCTGCAGATTTTGATCTACGTGTCAGGGCAGTTTCTCACTTTAGCCAGTTGCCAGAGGCTGAGACCCTTGCAGCTGCCAATAAGCGTATCCGCAATATCCTACGGAAAACCGATGGAACATACCCGGCACAGGCTGATATCAACCTGTTAGTAGAGCAGTCAGAAAAAACACTGGCTGAGCAGATCAGTGAACTTGAACCCAGGATTGACCCACTCTTGTCACAAGGTCTCTACTCTGAGGCCTTGCAACAACTCGCTTCACTGCGTGAGCCTGTGGACCGGTTTTTTGATGATGTCATGGTGATGTGTGACGACGACAGTTTACGTCAAAATCGTCTTGCCCTTCTCTCATCATTATCTGCTCTCTTTCTAAATGTTGCCGACCTTTCAAGGCTGCAGGTAAGTTCAAACTAGAGTGTAAGCACTTACTAACTATCATTATGAAACTTGTTATTCTTGATCGAGATGGTGTTATTAACAAGGACTCAGATGCCTATATCAAGCATCCGGATGAATGGATTCCGATTGCAGGGAGTCTGGATGCCATTGCCAGATTAAACCATGCCGGTTACCGCGTGGTAGTTGCAACCAACCAGTCTGGTCTTGGGCGTGGCCTGTTCAATATTGACCAACTCAATGCCATACACCAAAAAATGTTTGATCTCCTCTCTCAGCAGGGCGGACATATCGACTCAATCTTTTTTTGCCCACACAGGCCTGATGAAAACTGCAGTTGCCGCAAGCCGGAACCAGGCTTACTCCTGGAGATAGCCAGCCGTTTGGATATTGATCTGTCAGAGGCTGTTTTCATTGGCGACAGTCTAAAGGATATCCAGGCAGCCCGTAGTGCAGGTGCAAAATATGCTCTGGTTCTTACGGGTAATGGTAAAGCCACCTCTTCTCAGCTGAAAGATTCCGACAACATCCCTGTTTATACCGATCTTGCTGCTGCAGCAGATGCACTTATAGCTAACACAGAATGATACTACTCCGTTCCTCTCTCTATTTTATCTGCCTGGTTATTATCACCGTCATCATTGCGACGGCAATCATCTCCATCGGACTGTTGCTTCCCTACAGACAACGCGCATCACTGGCCAATGCCTGGGGTATGGCCAATCTGTGGCTGCTCTCAACGATCTGTGGATTAAATTATGAAATCAAGGGGTTAGAGAACATCCCGGAGACAGGCTGCATCATTCTTTCCAAACACCAATCTGCCTGGGAAACAATGGCACTGCGAGGATTGCTCCCGCCAACCCAGGCGTGGGTCTTAAAAAGAGAGCTGCTTTGGGTGCCCTTTTTTGGTTGGGCGCTAATGGCTCTCCAGGCTATAGGTATCGACAGAAAGTCAGGCCGGGCAGCAATGAATCAGGTGGTCAAGGAGGGACAAAAACGCCTGGAACAAGGCCACAATGTCATCATCTTTCCAGAGGGTACACGGGTAGCACCAGGTGAGCGTGGACGCTACGGAGCAGGGGGTGCCATCCTGGCACATCATACTCAATTCCCTGTCGTTCCAATTGCCCTTAATTCAGGTGTTTTCTGGCGCAGAAGGGATTTAAGGAAATACCCCGGTACAATACAGGTTGTTGTCGGCCCCCCTATTCAAATAGAAGGGCTAAAAAGTTCTGAAATCAATAAAAGGGTGGAGACGTGGATCGAGTCTACGATGGAGACACTACCAAAATATTAAACCTATATTAATCAATAAGATAGATTAAACATCCAGATTTTCTACCGTTAAGGCGTTACTCTCAATAAACTCTCTTCTTGGCTCTACCTGATCACCCATCAGGGTAGTAAAGATCTCATCCGCAGCTACCACATCCTCAATACTCACCTGAAGCAGTCGACGAGTATCCGGGTTCATTGTGGTCTCCCACAGCTGCTCAGGATTCATCTCACCCAAACCTTTGTAGCGCTGAATATGTTGTCCACGTTTAGCCTCTTCCATCAGCCAATCCAGTGCTTGTTTAAAGCTTTCAACCGGCTTCGTGCGCTCACCACGCTGCACATAGGCGTCTTCAGCAAGCAGACCATCAAGTTGTTGACCAAGACTCCTAAGCTTTCGGTAATCACTCCCTGAAAAGAACTCATCTGAAATAGAGAAGGGATGCTCTATCCCGTAAGTTCGCTTAATTATCTTAAAAGCCGGCTTTCCATCCTGATTTAACCTTTCCAGTGAATAACGGTTAGAGAGTCCCTGATCAGCATTCAAACGACCCGTCATTTCATCCAGCCAGTCAGCAAGCGCCTGCTGATCACCCAACAGATCCTGGGTAATGGTTGGCATATAGATTAGTTTTTCGAGAAAGGTTTGATCATAACGACGTGATAACCTGTTTACGGTTGCCATGGTTGCAATAAACATCTGCGCCAGGTTTTCAATTGACTCACCAGCAAGTGGTGGTGCCTCTGAATTCACACACAGTGAGGCATTCTCAAGAGCAGCCTGCAAAAGGTATCTATTCAGATCATTGTCATCTTTAAGATATTGTTCTTGTTTACCTTTTTTAATTTTGTACAGAGGAGGTTGGGCAATATAGATATGGCCGCGCATTACCAATTCATTCATTTGGCGATAAAAGAAGGTCAGCAACAGTGTACGAATGTGAGCACCATCCACATCGGCATCGGTCATAATAATAATGCGGTGGTAGCGCAATTTATCAGGATTAAACTCTTCCCGGCCAATACCGCAACCCAATGCCTTGATCAGGGTTCCAATCTCAGCGGATGAAAGCATTTTATCGAATCGTGCCTTTTCAACATTCAATATTTTGCCTTTCAATGGCAAAATAGCCTGGTTACGCCGGTCTCTACCCTGTTTTGCAGAACCGCCGGCTGAATCACCCTCCACCAGGTAGATTTCTGACTGGCTGGGATCTTTCTCCTGACAATCTGCCAGTTTTCCAGGCAACCCGGCAATATCAAGTACGCCTTTACGCCGGGTCATATCCCTGGCTTTACGGGCCGCCTCTCTCGCCCGGGCTGCATCAATCATCTTTCCGATCACAACCTTGGCGTCAGCAGGACGTTCAAGCAAAAAATCATTCAGGTTTTCTGAGAGGAGGCTCTCTACAATTCCCTTTACCTCGGAGGATACTAATTTATCTTTTGTCTGCGATGAGAATTTAGGATCAGGTACCTTTACTGAAAGTACTGCGGTAAGACCCTCTCTGGCATCATCACCCGTCGTATTGACCTTCTGTTTTTTCCCAAGCCCCTGCTGCTCAATATATTGATTCAATGTGCGGGTCAAACCGCCCCGAAAACCAGCTAAATGGCTTCCACCATCTCGCTGTGGGATATTATTTGTAAAGCAGAAGATATTTTCCTGATACGATTCATTCCACTGCATCGCAACTTCAACAGTAGTACCACTCCGCTCAGCAGAAAAGTAGAAGACCTTATCATGCAGTGGAACCTTGTTTTTATTCAGATGCTCAACAAAAGAGCGAATACCGCCTACATATTCAAATACATCTTCTCTATCTTTTGCCTCATCTTTGAGGACAATACGAACGCCTGAGTTTAGAAATGAGAGTTCACGGAGACGTTTTGCCAAAATATCATAGTGAAATTCAATGTTGCTAAATATCTCTGCACTGGCTTTAAAGGTGATTTGTGTGCCTGTTTCATCCGTATCTGAAACAGCAGCGAGTGGAGCTTGCGGCTCACCCCTCACATATTTTTGATAATGAACCTGGCCATTTTTCTTAATGGTCAGTTCCAGGCTCTCGGATAGAGCATTGACCACAGAGACACCCACACCATGCAATCCACCAGAAACCTTATAGGAGTTATCATCAAACTTACCGCCCGCGTGCAGTACCGTCATGATAACCTCTGCTGCTGAGCGGTTTTCCTCAGCATGGATATCCACCGGGATACCACGGCCGTTATCTGATACTGAGACCGATTGATCTTCATGGACAACAACGGTAATTTCAGAGCAATGCCCAGCTAATGCTTCATCAATGGAATTATCTACAACCTCAAATACCATATGGTGCAGGCCTGTACCATCATCGGTGTCACCGATATACATGCCTGGGCGTTTACGCACAGCATCAAGTCCTTTCAGAACCTTAATACTGGATGAATCATACGTCATACTGATGCTCCTGTTTTGATCGCAGTATTATACACACTTAGTGACCATACCGCTTAGGAAGGTGCCATATATAAACTCAATTCCCCTGAAACACCTCTCCATGTTTCACGTGAAACATTCCAGCACAATCTATTGTATTAAAATAATCTTTACTGATCCCCGTGATAAAAACCTGAAGACCAAGACGAATTAACTCATCTAGATAAAGAGATCTCTTTTCTTTATCTAATTCTGCAGGTAGATCATCAATTAGTATTAATGGTTTTATCCTACTCTCATTTGCAGCAATCTTTGCCTGTGCCAGATAGAGCGCAGCAATAATCAGTTTCTGTTCACCTCTTGATACAACCTTCTCCACGGGCAGACCAGAAATTTCAATCTTTATATCAGCCCTGTGTGGGCCTGTGCCGGTAAACCCTCTATTGAGATCATCTTTTTTCCTTCGTTTTATACTCTCTGCATAAGTTTCATTTTCAGACCAGCCACGTCGATAATTGATTGTGACATCACCCAGACCTGTTAATTTTTTTGTTTTATCTCTAAAAATAGGAGTGAGCTTTTCTAAATAGAGCCTTCTTGTAGACTCAATTTGTATGCCGTTTTCAATTAATATTGAATCCCAAGCAAAAGCTGTTTGTGGCGATCTTCTTAATGCGGCATTTCTCTGTTTTAATGCTTTAGTATAATTATTGGCAAGTTCAATAATATGATGTTCCACGTGGAACACACCCCAATCAATAAACCGCCTCCTGTATGCAGATCCTCTTTCCAGAATTTCATGTGATTTTGGAGTCAATATTTGCAGTGGAAGAGTCTGTGCAAGTATAGACAGACGATTTACAGCGTTACCATTTATCTTTATTTGGGTGGTGCCTTTTAGTTGCTTACTGACGCCTATAGTGTCTCTTTTCCCGTCTTGTCCGTGCAATCTTCCATAAACAACTGTTTCACTTTTGCCAGATGTAATTAAAGGGCCAATCTCTGTGCCTCTAAAAGATCGACCTCTTCCCAATAGATAGATAGCTTCCAATATAGAGGTTTTGCCAGCCCCATTGCCGCCCCAGAGTACATTTATAGATGCACTCGGTTTAATTTCAATATCTTGGAGATTCCTAAGATGGCGAATGCGAAGCAGGCTCAGGGGCATGGTTCCCTGCTACTCTTTATCTAAACCTGTTGATGTCTATAATTAAAGACGCATAGGCATGACAACATATCGGCTTTCATTATTGCCCGCAGCATATATAAGACAACTACTATTTACATCACCTAATTCAATATGCACCTTCTCTGAAGAGATAGCTGATAAGACATCAATGAGATACCCTACGTTGAAGCCAATTGTGAGGTCGTCACCACTGTATTCAACCGCAACCTCCTCTTCAGCTTCTTCCTGCTCGGGATTATGTGCTAAGAGTTCCAATCTGTTTACTGAAACCT
Source organism: Gammaproteobacteria bacterium (assembly GCA_024275295.1). Classification (GTDB taxonomy): domain Bacteria; phylum Pseudomonadota; class Gammaproteobacteria; order Chromatiales; family Chromatiaceae; genus WFXD01. Next base: position 26,481 of record JAJRZI010000014.1, read on the forward strand.
TAAATCTGATTCCACGATATTTTTCATTAGAGAGAATAGATGCGCGTTGTAATGCATGCCGCATCTCTTCTCGATTTGCTTCAATCTTATTATCTGTACTGCGTGGTAACACACCACGATAATCAGGGTACTTGCCGTCAATAAGTTTTGTTGTAAAACTTATATTTCCAACAATAATTTTTGCATGATTACTACTGATCTCTATCTGCACACTCTCTTCTGAATCAGTCAAAATTCTGCCTAATTCCAATACGGCCTTTCTTGGCAGAATAATCTCTATATCCAATGTGTTATCGTAGTCTGCTTCACTCAAGGCTAAACGATGACCATCTGTTGCAACAGTACGTATTTTTCCCTCTTTTACCTCTAGTAACATACCATTCAAATAGTATCGAACATCCTGTTGAGCCATCGCAAATTGGGTTTTTTCAATAAGTCTTTTTAGTACATTTCCTGGAATTGAAAATTGCTCACTACCGATATTGGCTTCAATAGCAGGAAAATCCTGTGCGGGTAGGGTGCTTAATGTAAATCGGCTTCGTCCTGATTTTAATGTTGCACGTTCCTTATTCAGATCAATCTGCAGATCTGAATCAGCAGGCAATGCTTTGCAGATATCAATCAACTTCCGTGCAGGTAGAGTAAATTCCTGTTCAACATCACTCTCAATCTTTGTTTTTGCCTTAAGTTCTACTTCTAGATCAGTAGCTGTGATGGTTAGCTCACTATTCTCTATTTTGATAAGTACATTAGAGAGAATGGGAAGTGTTTGTCTTCTTTCTACTACCCCACCAACTTGTGTGAGTGGTTTTAATAAGACATCTCTACTGAGTTTTATTTTCATGATATTGCTCTCTAATAAATAATAATATTATTTTTAAATAACATTATTATTATTATTAAGGGATCTATAAATTGTGAATATCTTTATTTATATCTTTATTTTCAATAAGTTAGATTGAAAATAGGTTGTGTTTAACTCATGAATAATATACCATTTTAGCTGTATAAAGATTGTGGATAACATTTGTAACTTTTTTACCATTAATTTACCCCCAACTTATTCACATTAGTTTGTGAGGGTGCTTAACAGGTTTCCATAATCTTCAGCAATACGCGTGTCACTCTCCTTAAGCTCTGCGATTTTACGGGTTGCGTATAAAACCGTTGTATGATCTCTGCCACCAAAGGCATTACCAATCTCAGGAAGACTGTGGTTGGTCAACTCTTTTGCAAGTGACATAGCTATTTGCCGTGGCCTTGCAATGGTGCGATTACGTTTACTGGATAGAAGATCACTGACACGTATCTTGAAGTATTCAGCTACTGTTTTTTGAATGTTTTCAATAGTAACCTGCTTATCATGTGCAGCTAACAGATCCTTCAATGCCTCTTTGGCAAAATCAAGGGATATTGGTTTGCCAGTAAAGCGTGCACTAGCAATGATTCTACGTAGCGCACCTTCAAGCTCGCGGATATTTGATCGCACCCTTTTTCCAATAAAGAAAGCGACTTCGTTTGGTAAATCAACATTAAACAGCTGTTGTGCCTTACGCTTAAGAATGGCGACACGTGTTTCAAGATCGGGGGGTTCAATAGCAACAGTCAAACCCCAGCCAAACCTTGATTTTAATCTCTCTTCCAGACCAGTAACCTCCTTTGGAAATCGATCACTGGTCAGAATAATCTGTTGCTTTGATTCAAACAGGGCGTTGAAGGTATGGAAAAATTCCTCTTGTGAACGTTCTTTGCCGGCAAAGAACTGAACATCATCAATAAGGAGTGCATTGACTGTTCGATAGCGCTTTTTGAAGTTATCTATCGTATTGTTTTGTAATGCTTTTACCATTTCAGCAACAAATGCTTCAGAGTGCAGATAAATGACGCGGGATGAAGGATTGTTGCTTAGGATAATATTGCCCACAGCATGCAGTAGATGGGTTTTTCCCAGACCAACACCACCATAGATAAACAGGGGATTGTAGGCAGTACCTGGATTGTCGCCAATCTGGATGGCTGCGGCTCTTGCTAACTGATTTGATTTACCTTCAACAAAGGTGTCGACAGTAAAACTAGGGTTGATATTGCTTTCTAAAGCAACCTCATATTTTTGTTGAATGTTTTTGGTCTGTTGGGGTACACTGTTTTTTTGAACATGCTGAAGACCATTGATTGCAGCAGCTTCTCTCTTGCGTGGTTTGCTGCCAATATCAAGCACTATAGGCAGGGCATTATCTTCTTCAAGAGTGGCGATATAGGTGTTAATGAGTTCAAGGTAGTGCTTGTTGACCCAATCCAGCACAAATTTGTTGGGCGCCAAAAGACGAATACATGTCGGTTCCTGGATGGCATGCAGTGGCCTGATCCAGGTATTAAACTGCTGGGAAGGAAGCTCTGTTTCAAGGTGGCTGATGCACCTTTGCCAAGAATTCAATGAAGATGCTCTCCAATAGGGATGTCATAAAGCATCGATCAAGCAATGGGCTGTATAAGCGTTGTATACTGATTGGATGCTGTTGTGATTTTACTGTTACGGGCTGATCTCAGCTAAGTCTACTCCGGCTGATCAGACTTATCCACAGGTCAGTGGCTTTATAGGCAGCTAATTTCAAAAAAGAAAATCCGGTAAATAAATGGCTATAAAATGGTCATTTATGTTGACATCATGCCTATTACATAAGTATTCTATGCCACCTTTTTTAAATGGCTTTTCCGTTTTGGTGCGGTTGGGCTGAATACCGGAAGACAGCAATGAAAAGAACTTTTCAACCCAGTACCCTGAAACGTGCTCGTACCCATGGTTTTCGTGCGCGTATGGCCACCAAAGGTGGTCGTAAAGTTATTAAGGCGCGGCGTGCCAAAGGGCGTGCTCGCTTAACCCCGTAGACTGAATACTCATTTGCCAGCGGGAAATTGTGCTTTTCCGCAATGTGCCAGGTTGCTCAAAGCCTCTGAATATAGTCGAGTTTTTGAGCAACCAATAAAGTCTGTTGATGACTGCTTTACCATCCTCTGGCGAAAGAATGATTTAGATTATCCTCGTTTAGGGTTAGCGATATCCAAGAAAAACGCCAAGCGTGCTGTGGATCGTAATCGCATAAAACGCCTTGCACGAGAAGGTTTTCGTCAGGAAATAAGCCGCCTCCCGAGCGTAGATATTGTGATATTGAGTCGTCGTCAGATTATTGAACGCTCTAATCATAAAATATTTCGTTCCCTTAATAAGCATTGGGAAAAAATAATCCATCATGGATAATATTCGCCTTTTTCTGTTTGGTGGACTCGCACTGGTTCTGATGATGATTTATCAGGCCTGGCAGCGGGATTATGGTCCACAACCGCAACCCATTGTTGAGACAGCTGCACCAATATCAGAGTCTGTAAACAGTGATATATCGGGTGCTGTTCCTGATGTGCAAACTGTTACGCCTGACAGCACGGCATCTGCAGCAGTACCTCAAGCAATAGAGGTTGTTACAGCACCTACCATCAAAATCACTACTGACCTGCTTGATATTGAAATAGGCACTCAGGGTGGTGATATTCTGAATGTTTTCCTGCGTGACTATCCAATGGCGCTGGAGACACCAGATGAAAAATTCAGGCTGATGAGTTCGGGTGTGGTAAACCGTTTTATTGCTCAGTCTGGTCTGATTGGCTCTGAAAAAGAGACAGCACCTACCCATGAGGCACTCTTCCAGTCCAGCCAGCAGGAGTACAGGTTAGCAGAGGGTGAAGAGACCATTGAAGCGGTACTCACCTGGCAGCATCCATCCGGTATTACGGTTAACAAACGCTATATCTTTAAGCGTGGAAGCTATGAGGTAGAACTTCGGCAGGAAGTCATTAATAGCAGTGGCAAAAACTGGGCTGCACGTGAATATCATCAGCTTCAGCGGAGTAGGCCACCAGAGGGTGAAGGCAATCGTTTTATGTATACCTACACCGGCTCAGCTATCTATACGCAAGAGGGAAAGTATGAAAAATACTCCTTCGAGGATATCGAAGAAGCACAACTGAGCCGGGATACTATGGGTGGCTGGATCGCTATGATCCAACACTATTTTATGGGCGCATGGATTCCACCTGCCGATGAAAAAATCCATCTCTACACGAATAAATTACCAAATGACAGATATCTGGTTGGAATGTATTCACCACTGGTGAATGTGGCAGATGGCGGCCATTATGAGTTTACCAGTCAATTATTTGTTGGACCCAAGCTCCAGAAAGAGATGGCAGCGGCAGCACCAGGTCTTGAGTTGACGGTTGATTACGGTTGGTTGACTGTAATAGCTAAACCTATCTATTGGTTATTACAGCAGATGCATTCCCTGTTCCATAACTGGGGATGGGCCATTATTTTCCTTACGATCCTGATTAAGGCAGCATTTTTTAAATTGTCTGAGGCCAGCTATAAGTCCATGGCCAATATGCGAAAATTGGCGCCACGGCTGAAAGCGCTTAAAGATCGCTATGGTGATGATAAGGCCAAAATGAATCAGGCAACGATGGAGATGTACAAAAAAGAGAAGATCAATCCACTGGGTGGCTGTCTTCCAATCATGGTACAGATTCCCGTATTCATTGCACTCTACTGGGTACTATTAGAGAGTGTTGAGCTACGTCAGGCGCCTTTCATCTTTTGGTTGGATGATCTCTCAAAAGAAGACCCCTTTTATGTACTGCCATTCCTGATGGCGGCCTCAATGTTTGTACAGCAAAAACTTAATCCGGCACCTGTAGATCCCATGCAGGCAAAGATTATGATGACCCTGCCATTTGTGTTTGGTGTCTTTTTTGCCTTTTTCCCTTCAGGGTTGGTGCTTTACTGGGTGGTTAACAACCTGATCTCCATTACTCAACAGTACATAATCACCAAAAGAATTGAACAAGCTGGCTAGCTTGATTTAGTCGGTGTATCAGCAAGACACCATCGCCGCCATCGCAACCCCCATGGGGCGTGGCGGCGTTGGTATTATCAGGGTCTCGGGAAAGGCTTGCCAAGAGATAGCCAAAGCCATTCTGGGGAGTGTCCCAGAACCTCGAAGAGCCTCCTTTTCCTCGTTTAAAGACGCTTCCGGCACTACGCTTGATGAGGGTATTGCCCTCTATTTCCCTAATCCGCACTCCTTTACCGGTGAAGATATCCTTGAACTTCAGGGCCATGGCGGCCCCGTTGTGATGGATATGTTATTGGCACAGGTATTAAAGCAGGGTGCCCGATTGGCTCGCCCTGGTGAATTTAGTGAACGAGCCTTCCTCAATGGCAAACTTGATCTGGTTCAGGCAGAGGCCATTGCTGATCTCATTGAGGCAGATACCGCAACAGCAGTGCGTCTGGCCAATCGCTCATTGCAGGGGGAATTCTCACGCTGTATTCATGAGCTGGTTGATGCCATAACCCAACTTCGGATGTATGTGGAAGCAGCCATAGATTTTCCAGAAGAGGAGATTGATTTTCTTTCCGATGGAAAAGTAAGTACTGACTTACAATCTGTAATTGATAAAATAAAGGATGTGCAAAAAAAGGCACAGATTGGACGACTGCTGCGGGATGGCATGCAGCTGGTCATTGCGGGTCAACCCAATGCAGGAAAGTCCAGCCTATTGAATGCCCTGGTTGGTCGGGATACAGCAATCGTAACTGAGATTCCAGGAACCACCCGTGATCTACTGAGAGAACAGATACAGATTGATGGTATGCCACTGCACCTGATTGATACTGCTGGTCTAAGAGAGAGTGAGGACCGGGTTGAGCTGGAAGGTATAAAGCGCGCCAAGGAAGAGATCAGCAGGGCAGACCATATCCTCTGGGTGTTTGATGATCAGACAGACCCAAAATATGATGCCTTGGATCATCATGGGCTGCCGACAGATATCCCGTTAACATGGGTGCGTAATAAAATAGATCTCACTAATAGTGATGCAAAAATTCAAGAGACTGCTGAAGGAACAGAGGTTTCAGTCTCAGCCACTACAGGTGAGGGAATGGATCTGTTACGTGAATATCTCAAACAGAGCATGGGTTATCACGGTGCATCTGAAGGGGAGTTTATTGCGCGTCGTCGTCATCTTAATGCGCTGTCGAATGCAGAAAGCCATCTCCTCCAGGGGCAGACAGTTTTTAATGAGACTGGCAATGGTGAACTACTTGCTGAGGATCTACGCCAATCCCAAAACAACCTATCAGAGATAACAGGTGAATTTTCTGCTGATGATCTTTTGGGGGAGATATTTTCAAGTTTCTGTATTGGAAAATAGAGATTTTTCTATCCAAGCTGTTAGGGGGTGTTAACAATCACCGTTCGTGGCGTGATTCTGGCCCTTTTCTGCGCTGGTGGCGCTGCGGTTTGTTGCAATAGAACAACTATTACTCCTCACCGCGCCTTGCCAGCACGAAAAATGACTCAGAATTACGCTCACTCAGGTAATTGTTAACACCCCCTAGATGACTACGGTGAAAATTGGCTCACCAACCGATTAAAAAATATGCGGGATTCAGGTGAATTGACCTGACCATAACGCAGACCAATATAGAGTTTGGTGATTTTTGTAATGGGCTCAGCCAGATCTGGCCGCTGCTTTATAACCCTTTGTGCGTAATCCTTTGGCCCCTCATTGCTTAATCTGGGTAGCTTTTGCTTGGCCAGTTTTTTACAAAAATTCAGATAGGTTTTCAGAACAGGGTCAGTATAGACTCGGTTGCTGCGCAAGATTCCTATAGTGATGATAAGAACCACCAGGGTTGTAACCGCAACCATTGCAATACCAAGGGCGGAGCCTTTTAGAAAATCCAATCCAAATAGAGAGAGCATCTCATTTTGTCGTTTATTGGTATAACCCAATACCCAGCGATGCCAGCGTGCGTTGATAAAATCCACGCTAAAGCCAAGTTGTCGGATCAGGTTTTTAAGAGGACCTGGGTCCAGATTCTGGAACTGCACAGGTGCTCCATCAGCCCAATTGTCGAGATCGATGGAGCGTTCAATGCGTTCGGGTGCAACGGCAGCGGTAGGATCGATACGTACCCAGCCTTGATCCTCCAGCCAAACCTCAGTCCAGGCGTGAGCATTGGATTGCCGAACAATCAGATACCCTCCATGAGGGTTGATCTCTCCACCCTGATAGCCCGCTACAACACGGGCCGGGATACCTGCTATGCGCATTAACAGGGTAAAACTTGTGGCATAGTGCTCGCAAAACCCACGCCGTGTCTCAAACAGGAAGGCATCAGCAGGGTTATTGCCAAGTGAAGGTGGTGAGAGGGTATAGATAAACTCCTCCTGATTAAAATGCTGCAGAGCCTTATTAACGATTTCTCTATTTGAGGTGGTGGCGTTTTGCCATTTGCGTACCAATTTGCGCATACGTGGCGTGATATTGTCTGGCAGGTTGAGCCCTTGTTGGCGTTTTGCATTGCTCAGACCAGAGCTGGAGTAATCGGTATATGAGAGCAGCTTATATTGGAAACGCGCTGTAATCGGCTTAATTGCCTGGATTTGAAAATCTGGAAGTGAGCGTGTATTTGGGACATGGCCAGCTGGCAGATCGAGTGAAAATAACCACTTTTGATGGTTAGGCTCTAAAGTGACCTCATACTGTACAGGCTTGCCTTTGGCTTGGTAGGTTTCTGCTTGTGAATAAGCTGTTTTTCCAGTTGTCCAGTTATAGCCATCTGTGTTCCAAAGCACCAAACCACGCCAATAACGTTTCTTAGGTTCTGGAATTGGGCCAGTAAAATCAACACGAAAGGCAACTGCATGGGATTGGCTGAGGTGACTGACACTGCCGGGAGAGATGGTGTCGGAAAAACCGGTAATGGCACTTTGGTTATCCAGCCCCAAATTCCATAATGGCCCACTTAACCTAGGAAACAGAAGAAATAGAACAACCATGATGGGCAGGGCCTGCCCAACGAGAATGAGTGTCTTGCGTATGGAGGGCCAAGGGCTTTTTGGAGGCTGAATATAATTGACCTCTACCAACATTATGGCCAGCCCCAAGGTGACACACATCATAATCGAGGCCAACAGCATGCTCTGGTAATAAAGAAACTGGGTGATGATGATAAAAAACCCGATGAGTACCGTGATATAAATATCACGTCGATAGCGAAGCTCCATCAGCTTTAGCCCCAAAACCACCACCAACAGACCAATTGCAGTCTCTTTCCCCACAGGTCTGGTTTGAAACAGGGCAACAATGGCAAGGCCACTTATACTGAGTAGCAGAAGTAGAAATCGACCTGGCAGCCTTTCTATTCGGTTGGCTACGGCCAACCGAAGAAAAGTAAGCACAAAATAGAAGCTGACCAACCACAAATTCAGATGTTGGAAATGGGGAGCTACGGCAACACCAAGTAGCAGGATATGGGTAAAAAGGGTTCGGGAAGGGATGCTGTTGTGGGGTACGGTGTTCATTCTGATGACCCCATCTCAAAGTGGGCCAGGGTTGCCAGGCATTGATGCCGGTGGACTGCTCCACGTGCTGGATTGATAATGACCCCAGGCAGTCGCAATCCGTACTCATCTTGGGATTCACAAGCTAATAGCACAGCACGGCATAGGCGGCTAAGCCGCTGTTCAGTATCAAAACCGGGTAGGGCGTCCCAATCCAACCAGTGTTGATCAGCTCTGTCACCACCAAAAAGTTTTGTCCTTAAACCTTTCCCTCTGGCAGCAGCCTTCCAGTCGATATGTCGTGGTGAATCACCCTGGCGAAATTGGCGCAGACCGGCAAAATCATCTGTGCCGACACCCCGGTCACCAGTGGCACTGGGCGTATAGCTGGGAGGATTTAAATGCTGTGTGCTGGGCCCTGGTTCAGGATAGACAAGGCAGCTCAGATCCAGTTCAACATAAGACCAGGCACGTAATAGTCCAATGGGGTAGCTGGTGGAAATAGTAAATCGACCAGGCTTTAATATACCGCGCCTGCGGGCAGGGAGATGCAGTGAAAGTTCCCCAGATTTATTACTGTCGAGATCAATCCCCGACATGGTTTTACCGGCAAACTCAAGAAGAATACCTGGCCGGGGGGTGTTGCGCCGGTTTTCCACCCGGATAGGGAAGTAGGCCTCTTGGCCTGCAAAAATGGGATTGATTTGCTCGGGCTGTATGCGTAGGCCCAAAAGATTATGCCAGGTATGAATGATGGAAATGACGCCAAGCCCGGCAAGTATAAAGGTCAGCATCAAACCTAGGTTGTTGGCTGAATTGATGGAGCCCACCAACATGGCGCAAAGGAGCATGCCAAAGAGAAAGCCGTAGCGGGTGGGTAGAATATAGATTCTTCTTGCGGTCAGCTCGGCTGAACCCTCCTTGTCTGGAGTGGCCCGGCGAATGAAGCGTGAGAGATCAATCGCCGTAATCATTAGGGAATGGGAACGGAATCCAATAGATAGCGGCTTACGCCTTCACTCTCATCCACCCCTGTATCTGCAGTTGAGTGAAGACGATGACCAACAGTGGTGGGCAGCACAGTCTGAATATCTTCGGGTATCACCTGAAAACGTCCATCCAACAAGGCCCAGGCCCGTGCACTTCTGAGTAGTGCCAGACCGGCTCGGGGTGAGAGTCCATTGTGAAATTTGGGTGAGGTGCGGGTGAATATCAGTAGATCCTGACAGTAATCCAGCAGGGCGTCTGAGACATGCACCTGTGGCACCTGTTTCTGCAGTTCCAATAACCGTTTGGGGGTTAAGACCGGTTTCAGTGACTGCAAAAGATCCCTGCGATCTTCACCTGCCAGCAGAGCACGCTCTGCCTTTTTGTCAGGGTAACCCAGACGGATGCGCATAAAGAAGCGATCAAGCTGGGACTCTGGAAGGGGGAATGTGCAGATCTGGCTGGTGGGGTTTTGCGTGGCTAAAACAAAAAAAGGATTGGGCAGGGGATGGGTCTTCCCCTCTACGGTGACCTGACACTCTTCCATCGCCTCAAGCAGGGCGCTTTGGGTCTTGGGTGTTGCACGGTTGATCTCATCAGCCAGTACCAGCTGGGTGAAAACCGGGCCGGGGTTAAACTGAAAGGCTCCCTTATTCTGGTCAAAGATGGAGACACCGATAATGTCGGCAGGCAGCAGGTCACTGGTAAACTGAATCCGCTGGTACTGCAATCCCAGTAGTTTGGCCAGCAGGTGGGCCAGGGTGGTTTTACCCACACCGGGTAGATCCTCTAGCAAGAGGTGTCCACGAGCCAATAGGCAGGTCAGTGCCAGGCGCAGTACCTGCTCCTTGCCAAGGATAATCTCCCCAGCCTTACTGATAACCTGTTCCAGTTCTGAATCAATCTTGGTTTCTGAATGAGATGACTTTGAGGTGAGTGACTCAAACATATTTAGGTGTCCGTTGTAATCTAGATATTTCCTGTATTAAATGTTTCGGCAGCTGATTCATAAGCTAAAATGGACTCTTCCGGGGATTTGGTAGTTGTCACATATATATGTTTCATGCAGATAGCTTTGAAGTCATCATAGTAGGTGGTGGTCATGCGGGTACTGAGGCGGCACTGGCAGCAGCCCGTATGGGTGCTCGCACTTTGCTGTTGACCCATAATATCGAGACTCTGGGGCAGATGAGCTGCAACCCTGCCATTGGGGGCATTGGAAAGGGCCATCTGGTCAAAGAGGTGGATGCCCTGGGTGGCGTAATGGCGCAGGCTGCAGATCGGGCCGGCATCCAGTTTCGCACACTCAATGCCCGAAAAGGGCCGGCAGTCAGGGCAACCCGTGCTCAGGCGGATCGGGTGCTGTACAAGGCAGCTGTCAGATCTGTGCTGGAGAACCAGCCTAACCTGGAGATATTTCAACAGGCAGTTGATGATCTGATTGTGGAGGGTGAGCAGGTAGCCGGAGTGGTGACCCAAATGGGCCTGCGCTTTCGTGCGCCAACTGTTGTTTTGACGGTAGGCACCTTCCTGGGTGGACGTATCCATATCGGTCTCTCCAACTATGAGGGGGGGCGGGCAGGTGATCCGCCCTCAAATGCCCTGGCACAACGGTTGCGTGAATTGCCCTTCAATGTGGAACGGCTAAAGACCGGAACGCCGCCACGTATCGATGCCCGTAGTATCGATTTTACTGATCTGCAGGCTCAACCAGGTGACCAGCCTATACCGGTATTCTCTTTTATCGGGAGTCCGGCAGATCATCCCCGGCAGGTCAGCTGCCATATCACCCACACCAATGAACGTACCCATGAGATTATCCGGGGTGGTCTTTCCCGCTCTCCGATGTATGCCGGTGTGATAGAAGGCGTTGGCCCCCGCTATTGTCCTTCGATTGAGGATAAGGTCGTTCGCTTTGCCGAGCGTGACTCACATCAGATCTTTATTGAGCCAGAAGGGTTAGAGACCAATGAGATCTACCCCAATGGCATCTCCACCAGCCTGCCGTTTGATGTGCAGTATGAGCTGGTACGTTCCATGAAAGGCTTTGAAAATGCCCGCATAACCCGGCCAGGTTATGCCATTGAATATGATTTTTTTGATCCACGGGATCTACGGCCCTCACTTGAAACACGCCACCTTGAAGGACTCTTTTTTGCCGGACAGATCAATGGCACCACAGGCTATGAGGAAGCAGCAGCACAAGGTTTGCTGGCAGGAACCAATGCTGTACTGAAACAACGTGATGAGGCACCTTGGTCTCCCCGTCGGGATGAAGCCTACCTGGGCGTGCTGGTCGATGATCTTATAACCTGTGGCACCAGCGAACCCTACCGGATGTTTACCAGCCGGGCTGAGTATCGCCTGTTGTTGCGGGAAGATAATGCTGATCTGAGACTGACAGAGAAAGGCCGACAGCTGGGGTTGGTGGATAACCATCGCTGGGCCATCTTTGAAAAGAAACGGGAAGCCATTGAAAAGGAACAGCAGCGACTGCGTGACTGTTGGGTGCACCCCGGCAAGGTTCCACAAGAGCAGGTCCAGGCTATTCTAAATGGAGCGCTGTCGCGTGAGGCCAGGGCACTGGATCTTTTGGCCAGACCACAGATTTGCTATGCAAAACTCATGGGGCTGGCCGTGGTTGGCCCAGGTGTGGATGATCCAAAGGTGGCTGAACAGCTGGAGATCCAGGCCAAATATGCCGGCTACATCGAGCGCCAGCGTGAAGAGATAGATCGGCAACAGCGGAATGAGGCTGTCCCGCTGGGGGATGATCTGGATTATGATCAGGTGCGGGGTCTCTCTTCAGAGGTGCGGGAAAAACTGAAACGGAATCGCCCGGCAACACTGGGTCAGGCATCCCGCATGCCCGGCATAACACCGGCGGCAATATCCCTGTTGTTGATCCATATAAAACGAAGGTCTGAAGCTTGATCAGCTACAAAAATCAGGTGAATCTGTAGTGATAGAGACAAAACTTAAGCAGGCACTGGCGGTCGGCATAGCAGATCTGAATCTGCAGATCTCAGAAGAGCAGCAGGATGCCTTGCTGGCCTATATCACCCTGCTTAATCGTTGGAACAGGGCATTCAACCTTACAGCGGTACGTGATCAAGCTGAGATGATCCCGCGTCATCTGCTGGATAGTCTGTCAGTAAGTGCTTACCTACAGGGTGATAATATTCTTGATGTGGGTACAGGGCCTGGGTTGCCTGGTATACCATTGGCCATTATTCATCCACATATCCAGTTCACTCTACTGGACAGTAATGGCAAAAAAACACGTTTTGTAAGGCAGGCTGTAATAGAGTTGGGCCTAAAAAATGTGCAGGTAGAGCAGGCGCGTGTAGAGGCCTATAAACCACCCCATCTGTTCGATACCATTGTGACACGCGCCTTTGCCGCCCTGTCTGAAATCCTTGATTTGACCTCACACCTTCTTTCACCAACAGGGCGACTGCTGGCGATGAAAAGCCGTCAGGTAGAGGATGAGCTGTTGGCTGCAAATCTGACAGAGAGGTCAGTTGAGGTTATCCCGCTTCAGGTGCCGCAGTTTGAGGGAGAACGATATGCTGTGTTGATCAACCATAAAGTGGAATGACCTTTTTTGCAGAAACTATCAGGATCGCTGTTCCATAATATGCACTTTGCCTCTTCCCTGATCTGCAGGCTGGATGTATGCTGCACAGTCCAATTTCTAAATCTGCCAGCCGCCTCAAATCTGGGGGTTGTTTGGCGGACAATTCATTGATGAAGCCATGGCTCGAATTATCACAGTTGCCAATCAGAAGGGCGGTGTCGGCAAGACGACCACGTCGGTAAACCTTGCGGCCGCAATAGCAGGCAAGCGTAACCGTGTGTTGCTGGTCGATCTTGATCCCCAGGGTAATGCCACTATGGGTTGTGGGGTGAATAAGCATACCCTGAAAAACTCATGTTGCGATGTGCTGTTGGGAGAGGTTCGTCTGCAGGAGACCGTGATCAAATTGGATAAGATAGGGATGGATATCCTGCCTGCCAATGCAGATCTTACCGCAGCAGAAGTGGGGCTGATGGACCTGCCGCTTAGAGAGAAGCGCTTAAGTCTGGCGTTGGAAGGGTCACGGGAAAACTACGACTACATCTTTATAGACTGTCCTCCTTCACTCAATATGCTCACTATCAATGCCCTGGTGGCATCGGGTGGGGTATTGGTGCCGCTGCAGACAGAATATTATGCGCTGGAAGGGTTATCGGCATTGATGAAGACGATAGAGCAGCTCAAAATCAGTCGTAATCCAGATCTGCAACTTGAGGGGATACTCCGCACCATGCATGACCCGCGCAATAATCTTGCGGTAGAGGTGTCGGCACAACTGCTCACCCATTTTAAGGATAAGGTATTCAATACAGTGATACCCCGGAATGTGCGGGTGGCCGAAGCGCCCAGCTATGGTCTGCCGGTGCTGATGTATGACAAATCCTCCCGTGGGGCGATCTCTTATCTGGCATTGGCCAGTGAAGTTTTGCGGCGGCATGAACAGTGCCAGCCAGCTTCTGCATGACGCCCGCTTACTATTTAACCTGAACCTGTAACTGATTCGACATGGCAGCAAAAAAACGTGGTCTTGGACGAGGCCTGGATGCTCTGCTGGGTGGTGCGCTTGCTGAAGAGCAGACTACTACAGAAGCGAGTGACAATAACCCTGAAGGCAGCAACCTTGGCACTCTGCCTGTTGATTTGATTCAACGCGGGCGGTATCAGCCACGCCGGGATTTTGATCCTGACACTCTACGGGAATTGGCTGACTCGATTGCAGCTCAAGGCGTGGTGCAGCCGATTGTGGTTCGCCCGGTTGGTCAGGGACGTTATGAGATCATTGCAGGTGAACGCCGCTGGCGAGCATCTCAACAGGCTGGTTTGAGTGAGATTCCGGTAGTTATTCGTGATGTATCCGATCAGACTGCCATGGCGATGGGCCTGATTGAAAATATCCAGCGTGAAGATCTAAACCCACTGGAAGAGGCCACAGCCCTGCATCGGCTGTTGCATGAATTTGAGCTTACCCACCAGCAGATAGCTCAGGCCGTTGGAAAATCCCGGACCACTGTGACCAATCTGCTGCGTCTACTGGAACTTAACGAGGATGTTAAACGTCTTGTAGAGACAAAAAAGATTGAAATGGGCCACGCTCGTGCGCTGCTGGGTCTGCAGGCACAAGCCCAAGCTGATGCAGGCAGAGAGGTTGCCAAAAAAGGGCTGTCGGTGAGAGAGACAGAGCGGCTTGTCCGTCGGCTCCAGGGAGAAGCATCAGATGATCCCACAAAACACAAAAAGCCAGCGAAGGAAGACCCGAATATCTCCCGGCTTCAGAATGATCTGTCAGAGCGATTGGGCGCACATGTAAAGCTTCAGCAAGGAGCAGGAGGAAAGGGGAAATTGGTTATTGCCTACAACAGCCTTGATGAGTTGGAAGGGATTTTAGAGCACATCAAGTAGCTGTTGAATTGATCACCTATATTTATTTAATTGCACTGATTGACCTGGTATCTGAATACGCCTATACTGCGCGGCTTTAATTCGCCCGGTATTAGTGCGGCACAGGGGTCCGGGATGCAAATCACAAACA
>JAJRZI010000015.1 GCA_024275295.1 Gammaproteobacteria bacterium
TGATTAAAGATCTCAACACGCTGGTAGCACTGCCACAAGCCTATGTGCAGATCAGTCAGATGATCAACTCGCCCAAACATTCAGCTATGGATATCGGGAAGATCATTGCACAGGATACCGATCTATCTGCACGACTGCTGATGATTGTAAACAGCGCCTTTTATGGGATTCCCATTCCTATCGAAACCATCTCACGAGCCGTCACCATTATAGGCACCTCAGATCTGCATGACTTGGCTCTTGCCACCTCAGCCAGCCGTATTTTCAAGGATATTCCAGGTGAGCTGATGGATATGGGCGAGTTTTGGGGCATGTCGGTCTACACCGGCATTGTCGCCAGCACACTGGCAGAGAAGTGCAACATCCTGCACAGTGAGCGTCTGTTTGTACAAGGCATGCTGCATGATATTGGCCGCCTCCCTATCTACCTCAGACTGCCGAAACAGGCGTGTGAGATTCTGCTTATTAGCAACGGAAACTATGACAATATCCCAGCTGCAGAGCAGGATGTCCTGGGTTTTACCCATGCCGAGGTCGGTGCACTGCTAACCCGCGATTGGAATCTACCCGAAAGTATCCAGACCATTACCCGTTACCATCATCAACCCGAACTGGCGCCTACCTTTAAGATCGAGACCTCACTCATCCACATCAGCAGTATCCTGGCAGAGTGTGAAACCCTGGATGAAAGTATCGACGAGATCCTTGACAGGGTAGACCCCTATGCCTGGCAGACCACGGGATTAAAACAGCAGGATGTGGAATCCATTCTGGATGATATTCCGCAGCAGGCTGCCGACATTCTGAAACTGATGCTACCTGAGACCGGCTAGTCCGTTTGCTGCGCCTGATAGGCACGAATCGCCAGCACCGTATTGAGTACAAAAATCAGCAGCGTCACCGCATTGATCAACCCGCCAATGCTGCGCTGCAGCAGCTCTACAGTCAGATCCCCAACAACACGAACGGCAAGAAAAAGATGCAATAACACCACATGGATATAAAAGGCGGGCCGATACAACATCCCCCGCCCCAGTACCGCAGGAAAGATAACCGGGGCATGGCCAAAGATCATGGAAAAGATAAAACCCAGAAAGAAGCTGTGCAGCACGGCATCATACCGTAGGCCGCTAAAGTCACCCCCAAACATCACCAGCAGCAGACCACAGCAGGCCAGCCAAACATAACCCGCCAGCAGGTTGACGGCGATAAACCGGGTCAGGCCGCTCTGTCGCACCGTCCGCCGTGCTACATCATTGAAGCCAAGCCAGACGGCAATGGCAACCATGCCCGCCCCCAGGATGCGCACTCCCGCATCGACATCCAGCAGGGTAACCGCAACACCAACCATAGAGAGAATCACAGCCGCAATCATCTGCCCCTGGCGCAGTTTTGAGATGAAGAGCATGCGCCCCAGCTCCATCCGCTCACCGGCGATGGTCAGCAGCAGAAAGCCGATCCACCACCAGACTACGACAAAGATATGGCTCCCCATCAGCCAGAGCAGATTGCCTACCAGCCAGGAGACGGCCCCCACCAGCATGATCACGGTAAACCACGCAAACTGACGCCGCAGAAAGGCGACAAACAGCAGAGAGAGCATCAGGCTGCCAATAACAATCAGCAGTTGCGCCAGCGATGGCGCCACACCGACAATCAGCAACAGGCCGCCCAACCCGGTGGTCAATGGCCCCAGATACCCCCACAGCACACCCAGCGCAACCGCCCGCTCCAGTCCGATAACCGTTCCCAGAAAGGCTCCCACCATCAGCGGCCCGTGATTGGCTGGCAGAACAACCGTCAATGTCGGCAGATCCCAACCCAGGCGCTGGACCCCACCAAACAACGCCATCAGCAGCGAGAACATGCCCAGTGCCATTAAAGGGAGTCGCTGATTTGGCTTTAGACTCATATCATTACCATCTACTGATACAGAAATTTAGAGGAGAAAAAAAGAGGGGGTCAGCCAACGCTGCCAAGCATTTTTTTGGCCACATCAGACATGCGCTCCGGTGCCCAAGGTGGATCCCAAACCACCTGCACATCAACCTCGATCAGCGAAGGCAGCGCACGCTCAACCGCCTGACGGGCCTCATTGGTGATACTGACATGCAGTGGGCAGCTGGGCGAGGTCATGGTTATCTCAATCTTTGCCCGGTTGTCGGTAACAGCCACGGTATAGACCATGCCCATTTCAACAATATCAATCCATACCTCAGGATCCATAACCGTTTTCAGCGCCGCCCAAATGGCGCTCTGTTGTGGGGTATTGCTCTCTTGATTCACATTCTGCTGCTCTTGCTGGATTTGAGGGCGCTAGTATAGCGGCTTTCTTTTAGCTGATCCTGTTTCAATCGGCCGGCTCAAACTGTAGTGCCAGGCCATTATTGCACCAGCGCTCACCCGTCGGTTCCGGGCCATCATTAAACAGATGGCCCTGATGGCCGCCACAGCGGGCGCAGTGATACTCGGTTCGGGGCCAGACCGCTTTGAAATCACGTTTGGTTTCCAGATGCCCTTCAATAGCGGTAAAAAAGCTGGGCCAGCCCGTGCCACTGTCAAATTTCATATCTGAGCCAAACAGCTCCAGATCGCAACCTGCACAGTGATAGATGCCATCCCGGTACTCTTTATCCAGCGGGCTGCTGTGCGGCGGCTCTGTACCCTCATCGCGCAGGATATCAAACTGTTCGGCGGTCAAAACAGCAGCCCACTCGGCTCTGGTTTTTGTGATCTTCATAATTACGCTCCTGGTGTTAGCGAAGGCCCATGGCGCAACCAGCGCCAGACCGCCCGTTCCAAGCAGGTGAAGAAGGTAACGCCTGCTTATTTGCCGGCTCATGACTCACCCCAAAGCGATTTAAGGCGCTGGTCACGTCCACAGCTGTAGCGGTAGTATCTGTAGCGTATCGGATTTTTCTTGTGGTAATCCTGGTGATACTCCTCTGCCGGATAGAAAACGGTCGCCGCTGTAATCTCAACGACAATCGGCTCCTTGAACGGTTTTGTCTGCTCCAGCATCTGCTTTGATGCCTCTGCCCACGCCCGTTGTTGCTCATTGTGATAGAAGATGGCCGGGCGATATTGGCTGCCAATATCACAAAACTGCCGGTCAGCCTGGGTCGGGTCAATGTTACGCCAGAAAATCTCCAGCAGACCGACATAATCTATCCTGGCAGGGTCAAAGGTGATTTGAATTGCTTCAGCATGGCCGCTGCCTCCGGCAGAAGCCTGTTTATAGGTTGGATTCTGCAGATGGCCGCCAATATATCCAGAGACCACATCGACAACACCCGGCACTTTTTCAAAATCACTCTCCATGCACCAGAAACAGCCGCCCGCAAAGGTCGCTGTTTCAGTTGCAGCCGGCGGCTGCGCACTGTGTCCCGGCATAGAAAACGAGAAGAGCATAGCTAACCCCAATAGTTTAAATAATCTCATACAGACTCCCTCAATCCACTATCCATAAGACCTCATGCCAGGGGAGATTGTTGCAAATAAAAACTATTCCCAACGAAAGGTATAAGCGCCAATGACAAGAAAAACCGCCGTCATTACCACCAGGGTGATCAGATTTGGCAGGATATCCATCAGACCTGCACCATCAATCATAATGGCTCGCGCCCCATTGATTACATGCGTCAGGGGAAAGAGTTGAGCCAGCTTCTGCAACCAGGGATTGACCCCCTCCAGCGAAAACCAGACCCCGGAAAGAAACATCATCGGCCAGCTGATCGCATTGAGCAAGCCACCCGCCAGCTCTTCGCTGGCCAGACGGGCCGCAATCAGCAGGCCAAGGCTGATCAGACAGATGGCCCCCAACGCAAAGACAATCAGCAGATCCAGATAGCTGCCGTACATGCGAAAATCCAGAAACAGATCGGTGCAGATAAACACCAGCACGCTCACCGACAGCAGCAGCCACATTCTGGAGACCACCTGCGCCGCGATAAACTCAAAAGCGGTGACCGGCGTTGCCTTGAGCCGCTTGAGCATGCCGTTTTTGCGGTAACGCACAATCACAAAGCCAACCCCAAACAGGGCGCTGAACATGAGATTCATCGCCAGAATGCCGGAGATCAGCCAGTCCACATAGCGTATACCCGCACCCGTTACCGCCTCTCGCTTGAATCCCTCATCACTTCCCTTGAGCAGACGCTCCAGCAGATAACCCGCTGGTGAGGTCTCGTTGATCCAGAACTGATGGCGGGATGGCGACACCAGCATATCAAGCTGATGGCGCTCCACCTTGGTGATGGCCGCAGGGATGTCTGTAATCGGTATAAACTGGATATATCTGGTCGCTTGAAAATGCAGCTTTTGGCCACTCTCCGCATCTGTAATACCCACTTTATAGAGATCCGGGCCATCCCCTGAAAAGGCCACAGCAAAACCGCCAATCACCATAATCGGAAATATGAAATTCCAGGCCAGTGCAGCACGGTCACGCCAAAACTCCTTGTTTCTGGCGCCCAGAATGGCAAGAAACCGTCTGAAACTCATACCCTCAACTCCCGGCCCGTCAGCTCCAGAAACAGATCCTCCAAGGTTCGTTGCCGAATGCGCAATCCCACTAATGAGACCTCCAGCTCAATCAGCTGGTGAATGGTTCTGTTCACATCATTTGAAAAGATCTCAACCGCATCACCATTTGCCAGCGCCTCCAACTGAGTGCAACCGGCTGGAAAATCAGCCTTTGGCAGCTGCACCACCACATCCCCAAAGTGCTTTGCCAGCAGCGCCTCGGGGGTGCCCTGGGCAATGATCCGGCCATGATCCATAATAATGATCTCATCACAGAGCTGATAGGCCTCTTCCATATAGTGGGTGGTGAGTACAATGGTTTTTCCCCGCTTTTTAATGCCCTGCACCAACTCCCAGAAATTGCGCCGGGCCTGAGGGTCAAGCCAGGTGGTCGGCTCATCCAGAAAGATCACTGCGGGGTCATTGACCAGTGCAATCGCCAGCAACAACCTTTGGCGCTGACCACCCGAGAGCTTGCGTGTATCACGATCCAGAAATTCAGCCAGCGAGCAACTTTCGATAAGCTCCGGCAGTGGCGTCGTACGCGGGTACATCTGCTTAAACATCTCCAGCGTCTCACGCACTGTGATGTAGTCCTGCAGCGCTGTCGTCTGAAACATAATGCCAGCTTCATCCTTGAAACGACGCCCCAGCGGCCTGCCCTGATAGAGGATTGAACCTCCAGTCGGTTCATTGATCCCCTCCAGCATCTCGACGGTTGTCGTCTTGCCCGCCCCGTTGGGACCCAGCAGCCCAAAACAGTGGCCTCGCTCAATGGCAAAACTGATACCATCCACGGCCTTTACGCCCTGATAGTATCGCACCAGATTATCTACTTGCAGGAAAGGGGGCACAGTGTCACTCTATTTTTCAGATGCGGAGGGTCCATTGTATATAACATTACACTCCCTGGCTTGACCCCCCAGCTGAAATCCATCCAAAAGGCAGGTTTAACCAGGCCATGAATGCATTGCCGGAACGCTCAATACTTCTACTGCTGCTAACCCTGCTGCCCGGTTATTGTACGGCCGATTGGGTACAGGCAAGTGATAAGGAGGGCATCCAGATCTACACCCGAAAGATCGCCGGGTCACCCATCGTCATGGCAAAAGGCATCATCACTATTGATGCCAAACCCGCAACCATACTGAAGATACTTGATAATAATGCCAACCACCCCAAGTGGATACCCTTTCTGCAGGAGTCACGGCAGCTCCAGCTTATCTCTAACACAGAACGCCTGGAATACAACCTGTTCGACGCCCCCTGGCCAGCATCCAACCGTGACTTTGTTTTTCGCGTAAAGGCGATCCCCAGCCGCCATAATAAAAGTCTAATCTTTAGCATTAAATCGGAACCCAGCCCACTGATGCCAAAGCAGCAGGGGATTGTGCGTGGCATTCTGCATGAAAGTACATTCAGACTGACGCCACTAAAATCGGGGAAGACCGAGGTTGAGCTGCTGTTTCAAGCCGACCCACGGGGTTGGATTCCCAACTGGATCACCAATATTGTTCAAAGGGCATGGCCCTATAAAGTACTTAAGGGACTGCGCACACAGACGCTGTCTAATAAACAAGGCAGCAGATCCACTCATTAGGATATTAACTATAATTCTACACATGAAGCAGCATACATCGCTGGATGCATAATGACAGCTAACACAAAGGGCAATTCACCCCCTCCCAGTCAGGAAGAACGGCATCTAAAAAGATACGTATGGTTGCTCATTGCAACATGGACGGCCGTAACCCTTCTTTCACTCAGTTGGAATCTGTACGAACGCCACGAAAACACCCAGGAGATAGCCCTTACCGAGGCACGCACGCAATTCAGCAGGGATCTGGCATTTCGATCTTGGGTAGGTTCAAGTGGCGGCATCTATGCACCCGTAAATGACCGCACCATACCCAGTAGACACCTTCAGGAGATACCTGAACGCGACGTGGTCACACCCTCTGGCAAGCAACTCACCCTGATCAATCCAGAGTACATGATCCGGCTGGTCAACTCCTCTTTTCCTGAACTGCATGGTGCTCCTACCCGCGTCACCAGCCTCAACCCAAGGCGATTGCTAAATGCACCTGACAGCTGGGAATTACAGGCTTTAAAGAGATTTGATCAGGGTAAAACCGAGGTCTATGAATTTGTAACATTCAACAACATACCCCATCTGCGGCTTATGCGGCCACTGTTTGCCGAGTCACCCTGCCTACACTGTCATCCAGACCAGCCCTATAAAGAGGGTGATCTCATGGGCGGCATGAGTATTGTGCTTCCCATGGCCAAATTACTTAACATTTCAAGGAGCCAAACCATTGTCATGGTGATGGGTCACAGCATACTGTGGTCACTGGGCATGATCGGACTTTTTCGCGGCCGGGAGCAGCTACTTGAGAGTATAAAAAAACGCATCCAGGCGGAAAAAATAATCATGGAGCAAGCAACCCATGATGATCTGACCGGGCTGCCTAACCGACGCCTGTTACTGGAGCTGCTTAACCACACCCATACACAATGTATTCGCCACAAATATATGGGGGGGCTACTGTTTTTGGATCTGGATAATTTTAAGCCTGTTAATGACACCTTTGGACACGATGTTGGTGATACGCTGTTACAAGAGATTGCCAGACGCCTGGAAGATACCCTGCGGAAAGAGGATGTGGCAGCCCGCCTGGGAGGAGATGAGTTTGTGGTGCTGCTCTCAGAGATTAATGGGACACACGCCCAAGTGGAAGAACAGACGCTAACAGTTGCTAAAAAAATCTGTCTTGCCCTGGCTGAGCCATTTGTAATTCAGGGTCATACCTTATCAATTTCTGCCAGTATTGGCGCCACCCTGTTTCCACAGGATGGTAGTGAGCCTGAACAGCTCCTCAAGCAAGCCGATATAGCCATGTATAGCGCCAAAAAGAGAGGAAGCGATAGGGTCTGTTTCTTTAAATCCGATGGGCCACATAACGGTTCATCACTGCCCCTTTAGATTGTGATTGGCAAATAGCATTACTGCCGATCAGAATCAATAAACACATTAACAGCCTCACCCAGATTAAAATAGGTACATATCTCTTCTGGCAGATCGCTCACACGGATACTGTCAACAATCTTCAGTCCAGCGGTATCAAGATTCAGTATGCGCGCTTCACTGCTTGGGATCATCTCATCATAGAGCATCACCTTTGGCGCCAACAGTGCATTTGGGTTTATAGACATAACAACGGCAATGGTCTCATCCGACAGCTTAACAACAGTGCCAGGAGGATAGACCCCCATACTGGTAATAAACAGCGTGACCTTCTCTTGATTAAACTTGTGCTTATCTCTGGCAAACAGGATAGAGATCGCCTCATAAGGTGAGCACGACTTACTTGCATCTTTCTGGTTACACAAATTGTCATAGGCATTAACCAGGGCAACAATCTGGGCAAGCTCTGAAATCTCGCCCTCTACCAAACCTTTTGGATAACCGCTTCCATCACTCATCTCATGATGCTGCTCAATGATCTTCACTGCTTCAGGTGAGATAGTGCCAATCTGGTCAGCCTGGCGTACACCATACTCTGGATGCATGCGGATCAGATTTAACTCCGCCTGATTTAATGGCTCCTGCTTAAGCAAAACCTTATCTGGAATTTCACTATATCCAAGGTCATGGAACATCGCACCCGTTCCAAGATCTTGCATCTGCCATTCATTCAGGCCTAGCTGCTTACCTAACATCAACGCCAGAATGGTGACATTAATGGCATGATAATAGGTGCTTTCACTCTTGCCTTTCATATTGACCAGATGCATGGTGGCCTCTTGATCTTCCATCAGAGACTCCACCATTCCTGACACTATCTCCCCTGCCTCTTCAACCGCAGCCGTGGGTTGCGACATGATATTGCGCATAACATTCCGCAGAGAGGCAGCCGTCTCTGCATAGGCTTTTTCACAGCGGCTCAGATTTACCGTGCGCTCTTTCATCTTCTTGATGCGCACCTGTTTATCCTTTTCCTGTGCTGCTTCCAGTTCAGCTTGAGCCTCAGCTTCAGGATCACAAACAACTTCTTCACTTTTTTCGGCAAGGGGTAATGGCTTTACATCACTGCGGGAAGGGTCATATTGGATGCTGGAGAGCTTCAGTTTTTTTAACTCTGCCAGCTGTTTTTTGTTTTTGATTTTAAAATTATTAGACATGAACGAGTGCTGCATCCATGACAGATCCAACTGAACATAGAGACCGACACAAAGCTGACTGTGTTTTATGCGGTTATTGGACATTTTTGTATTAGCGCATAGCGGTAGGATAATTAGATAAGCGTCATTCTCACCCAATAAAAGCTAGACCAACAACAGACCATTATCAATGTCCTATGCTCGAAACATCTGTGCAAAATTACAGGGATGCGTCCGATGATCCAACTGGCTTTTAAGGATCTTGTCCCAGACCGTCTTACAGGCACCACTCGATCCCGGCACACAGAATACAAGCGTTTGATTGGTCAGTCCGGCTATAGCCCGTGATTGAATAGCCGAAGGGCCGATCTCTTCCAATGAGATGGTGCGAAACAACTCACCAAACCCCTCTATGGATTTTTCCAACAAAGGCGCCACCGCCTCCGGCGTACTATCACGCCCAGTAATGCCTGTTACGCCGGTGCTGATCACTACATGTACATCAGGATCTGCAATCCAGCGGGAGAAGATGGCGCGCATGTCGTAGATATCATCATTTACAATGGCCTTTTCAACTACGTTGTGGCCAGCCTCTTGTGCACGCTCTTTGAGGATGAGACCTGATTTGTCTGTCTCTTCAGTTCGGGTGTCAGAGATGGTCAATACCGCGATATTCAGCGGCACAAACCCTGCATCGTTAAAATGTCCACTCATCATCACATCCTAGAAAGCGATACCATAGCCATAGGCTGACCTAAATCGTTGCTGAAATTCTTCAATTTTAAACGTGTGGTTCTGGGTGCCAGCCTTCTCAATCTTGATAGCCCCCATGAGTCCGGCAATGCGACCCGTAGTATCCCAATCCATACCCTCCATCAAACCATAGAGTAGCCCAGCACGATAGGCATCACCACAACCTGTCGGATCTTCCACCGAGCTGACTGGCGCTGGCGGAATATCATAGCTCTTATCTTTGGTATAGATATTTGAGCCTTTGCCACCGCGGGTAACGATAACAGCCTGCACCAGCTGAGCCAGCTCTTCAGCGCTCTTGCCGGTGCGATCCTGCATCAGCTGCCACTCATAATCATTGAATGCCAACCAATCGGCCTGTTCAGCAAAACGCATCAGGTCATCACCATCAAACATCGGCATACCCTGACCGGGATCGAAGATGAAGGGTATGCCTGCTTCGGCAAACTGCTCAGCATGCTCAATCATGCCTTGACGACCATCAGGGGAGACCAAACCAATAGTGCAACCCTTCACATCTGATACTTTGTTTTCATGGGCAAAATTCATAGCACCCGGATGAAAGGCTGTGATCTGATTATCATCCTGATCGGTGGTGATATAGGCCTGAGCGGTATAGCTGTTTTCAATCACCCGGATACAATCCAGGCTCATGCTCTGCGATCTCATCCAGTCTGCATAGGGGGTAAAATCAGTGCCCACCGCGCCCATCGCCTTGCCTTCACCACCCAACAATCCCAGGTTATAGACGATGTTACCGGCACAACCACCAAATTCGCGCCGCAGATCAGGCACCAGAAAAGAGACATTCAGGATATGCACCTGCTCAGGCAGGATATGATTCTTGAACTTGTCGTGGAACACCATAATGGTGTCAAAGGCAAAGGAGCCGCAGATCAGTGCTGACATTATATTTTCCTAATTTAAGTTATGTGTTTTTATCCGACTTCCAGACCAGATCCAGCTCTCGCGCCGCCCGTACATCATCCAGTCTTTTTACTGGCAGATTATAGGGCGCACCTTTTACCAGCTCCGGGTTCTCCTCCGCCTCTTGCTTGATGCTACAGAGCGCCTCGATAAAACCATCCAACTCTTCACGGCTTTCAGTCTCAGTCGGCTCAATCAGCAGGCACTCCGGCACCAGCAGTGGAAAGTAGGTGGTGGGTGCATGAAAGCCATAATCCAGCAGCCGTTTGGCAAAGTCCATGGTATTGACCCCCAGCTGTTTGGCCTGCTTGTGCAGGGTGAGGATAAACTCATGGGTAGCGCGCCGCTCGGGATAGGCCGCATCAAAACCGGCATCCATGAGCCGTTTCAACATATAGTTGGCATTCAGGGTCGAGTACTCGGCCACCCGCTCCATACCCTCACCACCCAGCATGCAGGCATAGATATAGGCACGCAGCAGGATACCGGCATTACCGGCAAAGGCCGACAGGCGGCCGATACTCTCCGGGCAATCCCCCTCTGTCAGCCAGCGGTACTGGCCCTCAGACTGCGCCACCATCGGCACGGGCAGGTAGGGCTGCAGACGCTTGCTCACGCCAACCGGCCCAGCACCCGGCCCACCACCACCGTGCGGGGTGGAGAAGGTCTTATGCAGATTGACATGAATGACATCACAACCCATGTCGCCCGGCCGCACCTTGCCCAGGATGGCATTGAGATTGGCCCCATCGTAATAGAGCAGACCACCGGCCTCATGCACCAGACTGGCGATCTCTTCAATCCTGCGATCAAACACCCCCAAGGTTGAAGGGTTGGTGAGCATGATGCCCGCCGTCTGTGGGCCGACCACCTTGCGTAGCGCCTCGACATCGACATCACCATCCGGGCCACTGGGGATCTCCCGCACCGTGTAACCACACATCACCGCCGAAGCGGGATTGGTACCATGGGCGGCATCGGGCACCAGGATCTCGGTGCGCGCCGCATCGCCACGCGCCTCGTGGTAGGCGCGAATCATCGCCACCCCGGCAAACTCACCCTGGGCACCCGCTGCCGGGCTGAGCGAGACCGCCTGCATACCCGTCACCTCTTTCAGCATCTCCTGCAGCTCATAGAGACAGGCCATAAAACCCTGGCTATGATCTGCCGGGGCCTCCGGATGACGGGCCAAAAGATTCGGCAGCATGGCCAGGGTGTTACACCCCCTGGGGTTGTATTTCATGGTGCATGAACCCAAGGGGTAGAACTGGGTATCGATGGAGAAGTTCTGCTGCGACAGCCGCGTATAGTGGCGCACCGTCTGCATCTCCGAGACTTGCGGCAGATCGGCTCGCTGCTTGCGCCGGAAAGTCTCCGGAATACCAGAGAGATCACCCTGCTGTAGCGGAGCCTGGGCAGCAGCCCGTCGGCCCCTGCGGGATTGTTGGTAGATCAGCATGTCAAAATCATCTGTAATTTTTGCTGGAAATCATCCATCTCCGGTTCTGTCCGCTTTTCGGTGGCACAGACCAAAATGGCATCTCCCAATTCGGGGTAATCACGACTCAGATCCAGACCACCCAACAGATCCAGCTCAGAGAGTTGATCCAGCACCCCATCGGCAGAGATGGGAAGGCGCAACACCTGTTCATGAAAGACCGGGCGATGAAACAGCGGCGCCACTCCCGCTATCGTGCCCAATCTCTGCACCAGGCTCCGGGTGTTGGCATGGCAGGCTGCCGCGACCCGCTCCAGCCCCTCGCTGCCCAGCAGCGCCATGTGGATGGTCGCCGCGGTTGCCATCAGCCCCTGGTTGGTGCAGATATTGGAGGTCGCCTTGGAGCGGCGGATGTGCTGCTCCCGCGCCTGCAGCGTCAGGGTGTAGCCCACCTTGCCATCCAGATCACGGGTGCAACCAACGATGCGACCCGGCATCTGTCGCACCAGCTTCTGTCTGCAACACATAAATCCAAAATAGGGCCCGCCGGAGGAGAGCGGCGCACCCAATGGCTGCCCCTCGCCACAGCAGATATCAGCCCCCTGCTGACCCCATTCCCCAGGCGGATTGAGCACTGCCAACGCCACCGGATTGACCACGGCAATCGCCAGCGCCCTGTTGGTATGCGCCCAGTCCGTGAGCGCATCGACCTCTTCCAGCACCCCAAAATAGTTGGGCTGGGGGATCACCAGCGCGGCAATATCCTGCCCGTCAAATGCAGCCAGTACTGCCGGATCTGTATGCCCGCCTGCGGGATCGAACGGCAGCTCCACCAGCTCGATACCCTGCTTGCCAACGATGGTCTGCACCACGCGGCGATAGGCCGGATGCACCGTCCGCGGCATCAGCACTCTGCGTGATTTGGATTTTCGGTTGGCCCGCACCGCCATCAGCACCGCCTCCGCCAGTGCAGTGGCGCCGTCATAGAGCGAGGTATTGGAGAGATCCATGCCGGTCAGCGCCGCCATCATGGACTGGAACTCATACAGCACCTGCAGGGTGCCCTGACTAGCCTCCGCCTGATAGGGGGTGTAGGCAGTGTAAAACTCACCGCGACTGGCAAGTTGCCACACGGCAGCAGGGATATGATGATCGTAGGCACCCGCGCCGATAAAGCAGACAGGCGCTCCATCCTGATGGGCGCGGGCCGACATCAGCCCGGCCACCTCCATCTCAGACATGGCCTGTGGCAACTGCTTCAGCTTGCCACAACGTAGCGTCGCGGGTATTTCATCGAACAGCGCGTCAATATCCGGCGCACCAATAGCGGCCAGCATCTCACGCACATCTTCTTCGGTATGGGGTATAAAGGGCATAAAAAATTCTACTTATTGAATCAGGCGTCCGCTACTTCCCGGTAACCATCTGCATCCAGCAGGTTATCCAGTTCAGTTTCATCAGTTATTCGGATCTTAAACAGCCAGCCATCACCATAGGGGTCATCATTGACCAGCTCAGGTGAATCCATCAGCGCCTCATTGACCTCGACCACCTCGCCACTCACCGGACTGTAGATATCAGACGCCGCCTTGACTGATTCAACCACGGCACACTCTCCTTCCGCCTCAAATACCTGCCCAACCTCTGGCAGCTCAACAAAGACCAGATCACCCAGTTGATCCTGAGCATGATCGGTAATACCAATGCTAACCACGCCCTTATCCACGCTGCTGACCCACTCATGGGTGCTGCAATATCTTAATTCGTCTAGAACATCACTCATGACTTCTCCCCCTCTATATTGATACAGACCTTACCTTTACGTACAAACGGTGGCCGCACCACCTTTACGGGCACCTGCTTGCCTCGAATCTCTACGGTGCAGGTTTCACCCGTACCCGGCAGCACCCGCGCCAGTGCGATAGAGCGTTGCAGGGTGGGCGCAAAACCACCGGATGTGACCTCACCCATCTCGACACCATCAGAAAACAGCCGCTGGTGATTGCGCAATACGCCACGACCTTCCAGCAGCAGTCCGACGAAGCGCTTATTGTCGACGGCGGTACGCTTTGCTTCAAGTGCCTTGCGGCCAATAAAATTGCGTGTCTCAGGCTCCCAGGCCAGTGTCCAGTTGAGGCCTGCCTCCAACGGTGAGCACTGCTCGTCCATATCTGAGCCGTAGAGATTCATTCCTGCCTCCAGCCGCAGGGTATCTCTTGCACCGAGACCACAGGGCGATACCCCCGCATCTGCCAGTGCCTGCCATAAAATGGGAGCCTCTGCTTCAGGCAGCATAATCTCAAACCCATCTTCGCCGGTGTATCCAGTCCGCGCCACACACCAGTCATCGTGCACAGCAGCGTGGAATACTGGCAGCTCAGCCGCCGCTTTCGCCAGTACTGGCGAAAGCAACGGCAGCGTCTTCTCCCTGGCCTGCGGCCCCTGCACAGCAATCATGGCCAGATCACGTCGTGGTGTAACCGTTACCGCAAAGGGTTCTGCCTGCTGTTTGATCCAGGCCAGATCCTTATCGGCACAACCGGCATTGACCACCATACGGAAGGCATCATCCCGTAGATAATAGGTGATCAGATCATCAATCACACCGCCCTGTTGATTGAGCATGCAGCTGTAGAGCGCTTTCCCTTCAGTCTGCAGACGCGCCACATCATTGGCCAACAGGTATTGCAGGAAGGGACGCGTACGTTCACCTGCAAGATCCACCACCAACATGTGGGAGACATCAAACATGCCCGCACTCTGGCGTACAGTATGATGCTCCTCCATTTGTGAGCCGTAGTGCACCGGCATATCCCAACCGGCAAAAGAGACCATGCGTCCACCACCGGCGCGGTGCAACTCATTCAGTACTGTCTTCATTGTCATTTGGCTAATTTTCCCATCAGTGATTCAATCTCCTCAACCGTTTTGGGGGCATCTTTGGTTAACACATCGGGGCCGTCTTTGGTTACCAACACATCATCTTCGATACGGATGCCGATATTGCGCCATTTGGCTGCAATGCCGCGAGTACCTTTTGGGATATAGATACCCGGCTCTACCGTCAATGTCATGCCCGGCTCCAATTGACGCCACTCGCCATCAATCTTGTAATCACCCACATCATGCACATCCATGCCCAGCCAATGGCCTGTGCTATGCACATAGTATTTGCCGTAGGCCTTATCCTTGATCAGTTTGGGCACTGAACCCTTCAGAATACCCAGCTCAACCAGCCCCTTGGTGACCACCTTAACCGCCGCCTGGTGGGGATCATTCCAGTGATTACCAGATTTGGCCTGGGCGATGGCGGCCTCTTGCGCCGCCAGCACCAGCTCATAGAGTTCACGCTGTGCTGCACTGAAGAGACCATTCACCGGGAAGGTGCGGGTAATATCGGCGGCATAATAGTCATATTCACAACCCGCATCAATCAATACCAGATCACCATCCTGCAACTCATCCCTGTTGTCGATGTAGTGCAGGACACAGCCATTGCCACCACCACCGACAATCGCCGGGTAGGCCTGGAATAGCGCCCCAAGACGCGCACATTCATGGATGATTTCAGCCTCCAGCTGATACTCCATCATGCCGGGCCTGCAGATGCGCATCGCACGCTGATGGGCCTTGGCAGAGATTTTGGCGGCGGTGCGCATCGCCTTGATCTCGGAACGGCTTTTATAGAGCCGCATATCGTGCAGATAGTGATCCACTGCGACAAATTACAACGGGCCATGCAGACCGGAGCGCGAGGCGTTGCGCAGCGAATTGACCCACTCGCCCAGCTGCTTGTCCAGCTCAGGGTTGCAGCCCATGGCGTAGTAGACCCGCTCACACTGCTCCAGCATGCGTGGCAAAATGTCATTCAGATCGCCAATGGGAAATGAGTCATCTGCAGCATATTGTTCACAGGCACCCTCTTGGCCAGCCCGCGAGCCATCCCACATCTCTCTCTTTTTGTCCCGCTCACGGCAGAAGAGGACATACTCCGCCTGTTTGCGCCCAGGGATCAGCACTGCAACCGCTTCAGGTTCGGGAAAGCCGGTGAGGTAATAGAAGTCACTATCCGAACGGTAATGGTAATCGACATCACGATTACGCACCGCCACAGGGGCCGATGGCAGGATGGCAATACTGTTTAACCCCATCATGCGCATCAGCTGCCGCCGGCGGCGTTTGAACTCTGCAGGGGTCATTTAATGGGCTTCCCGCTGTGCGGCCAGATCTTCATAGATGGTGATCACCACGACCCGCAGAACCTCTTCCAATTCAATGAATGCTGCCTCATTCTCATCACTCTCCTCAACCAACTCGGTATCCATACGGGTGATCTCTGTCAGATCCTTTAACGCCTCCCGCCCAAGGCCGGACAATTTTTTTTCTACACTCTTGGTCGACAGCCCAAGTCCATAAAGAAAGCTCTGACACCAGGCACTCAGCGCCTGACTCCGTCCAGAGATAGAGCATTTATCATTCGGCAGCATGGGTTCGAAGCCAAAATCCTGATCATTCAAAGTCTCACAGGTTTTGGAATAGAGCTCATCCAGCACGGCCTGAAGCTTTTTAAGCGCTGCTGAGGGCAGCCCCTCATCCAACAGCTCATCAATCCACTTGCCCCGGACATTTTCTCTCGCATGACACAACAGACCGCACAGCAACCCCTGCGCTTCAGCTGGGTTCAGATCTACTTTTGCAGCATCAAGCTGTCGTTCAATAGTTTCAAAATCAGGCATATTGGGAGATAAAGTCAGGTCTCAGTCATGAATAATACTCTGTCACCTGAAACAGGCTCAGAGATAGCGTGCACCCTAATCCGGATGCACCTACAATAATAACACTCATC
The DNA here is from genome assembly GCA_024275295.1 of Gammaproteobacteria bacterium. Lineage (GTDB taxonomy): Bacteria > Pseudomonadota > Gammaproteobacteria > Chromatiales > Chromatiaceae > WFXD01. The sequence goes on from JAJRZI010000015.1 coordinate 16,653, forward strand.
TAAACCGTTGACCCACTGCTTAGTGCGCTCTATATTGGGTCTATGAACAAAACAAGCGATAACAATGCTATGGAACTCGACCTAAAAAAACTGGAAGTCCGGGTTGAAGAACTTATCCGGGCTTGTGCGCAGCTCAAGGATGAAAATCATTCACTCCGCTCTCAACAAGAGAGCCTGATTGCAGAGCGAGCTGATCTCATTGAAAAAACAGAACTTGCAAAGACCAGAGTTGAAGCCATCATTACACGTCTGAAATCCATGGAAGACGAATCATGAAACAAGAGTCTACGCCTGTTACCGTACATATCCTTGATAAAGACTACCGGGTCTCCTGCGAACCGGCTGAGAAAGAGTCTCTTCTGGAGTCCGTTAGATTTCTGGATGAAAAGATGCGAGAGATCCGCAACACAGGCAAAGTTATCGGCACGGATCGCATTGCTGTAATGGCAGCCCTCAATCTTGCACATGAGCTTTTAGGCCAACAAACCCAGAAAGAGAGCAATAGCCTGAGTGCCGGCAAGCGAATTAAAGCCCTGCAAAACAAGATCGAAATTGCATTAAATTCATCAAACCAGCTGGAACTTTGAGCAATTTAGGTATAGCCTTACTCCTATGGTGTCCCCTGCAGTGCCCGTTAGTGGCTGGGTATTTTCTTGAGCCTAATTGATGCCCAGGGATCGTAATTGTAGCGCTGTTGTGCATGTCCACCTCGAGTGGAAAGCCTGATGCACTCTCGATGATCCCACTTGAACCTACAGGTTCAAGAACAAAGGTTCACGACGACACAGGTGGGGGGCACCTCTTATCTCCGACCCCATTACCAATCCATGCATAACCTAAAACAACTGCGCCAACAGATACGTGCGCAACGCCGATCCCTATCTGTTCAGCAGCAAAAACTACACAGCCAAAGCATCACAAAGCAACTCACCCACTCAACGCTTTTTTTACGCAGTCAGCGTATAGCTTTCTACCTTAGTGCTGATGGAGAAGTGGATCTAACCCCCATTCTTAATCACGCCCACAGCATGGGCAAGGAGTGCTTCCTACCCGTCATTCACAAAGGCCCCAAGTACACGCTTTGGTTTTGCAAATATCAGCCAGGCGACAGACTCATACCAAACCATTTCGGTATCAATGAACCTAATCACCATAAACATCCACCTGTAAAACCATGGGGATTGGATATTATTCTAATGCCACTCGTCGCCTTTGACACAGGTTGCAATCGTTTAGGCATGGGCGGTGGCTACTATGATCGCACACTAAACTTTCTTCGCACACGCAACAGATGGCAATCACCTTGTCTGATTGGCATTGCACATGATTGTCAAAAAGTAGATAGATTACCTGTTCAAAGCTGGGACATTCCACTACAAGGTGTCGTCACTGAAACCACATTCTATAAACAACTTCTATCTAATTAGTAACGCCTCAACAACCCTGCATATGATTAGGCTCATGTCACACTTAAACAAAAAAAGCGCTAACAAAAGTATTGACTTTTTTGAAATTTACTTGATTTACCCTAGCATTTTCCAAAGACTTTATTATACTCACCGATAAATTAGCTACTTTCACCACTGGAGAAGAGCAAATGGCCGTAAAGAAAACTGCTAAAAAAGGGCCACCACAAAGAAAAAGGTGGCCACTAAAAAGAAGGATGCTTCAGTGAAAAAACCAGCTAAGAAAAAGGTGGCGGCTAAAAAGAAGGTTGCAAAGAAGAAGGCTTCTAAGAAAAAGGTAGCGGCTAAAAAGAAAGTCTCAAAGAAGAAGGCTACTAAGAAAAAGGTGGCGGCTAAAAAGAAGGTTGCAAAGAAGAAGGCTACTAAGAAAAAGGTGGCGGCTAAAAAGAAAGTCTCAAAGAAGAAGGCTACTAAGAAAAAGGTGGCGGCTAAAAAGAAGCCCCCGCTTAGACCGCGCAAGGTGCGCCCTCGCAAAAAACCAGCGAAGAAGTAATATCAAAACAGACTAATCAAAAAGGCCCGCAAATGCGGGCCTTTTTGATTATGTCATTTATTTGGCAATTTCATCGCCAAGAAATGTGGCAGCACCGGAACCTGCAAACAGTCGATAGGCCACATTATCGGTCTCATCCGACCATGCATATCCCAGCTCTCGTAAAAATTGCTGGAATTCACGCTTTTTACTGGTATCAACCTCTATGCCCATCAAGACACGCCCAAAGGCGGCACCATGATTGCGGTAATGAAAAAGCGTTATATTCCAGCGCCGCCCCATCTGATTTAGAAAATTTAGCAACGCACCTGGCCGCTCCGGAAACTCGAATCGAAAAAGATGCTCACGCTGCACTGAAGCTGCATGTCCTCCCACCATGTATCGTATATGCAGTTTTGCAATCTCATTATCTGTCATATCAATAACAGGATACCCCTTTTCAGAAAGATGGCTAATCAACTCAGAGCGCTCCAAATCACCATCAGCCAGCTCTACTCCTGCAAAAACATGCGCACGCGTATGGTCACTGTAACGATAGTTAAACTCTGTAATACTGCGCCGCCCCAATGCACGACAAAACCCAAGAAAACTACCTGGCCGCTCTGGGATTTCAACCGCCAGCAATGCCTCACGATGCTCGCCCACTTCCGCCCGCTCAGCCACATGACGCAGTCGGTCAAAATTGATATTGGCCCCACTCTCTATAGCCAACAGGTGTTCATTTTTACACTGCTCTCTTTGTACATATTTTTTTAATCCCGCAATGGCTAATGCACCCGCAGGTTCCGGAACCGTCCGCGTATCATCAAAAATATCCTTTATCGCTGCACATATCTCATCTGTATTGACGAGTATCACTTCATCCACACACTTTTTGGCAATACGAAAGGTCTCTTTGCCCACCTGCCGTACAGCCACACCATCAGCAAAGATACCAACTTGCTTCAGTGTCACGCGGCGTCCCGCTTCCAGTGCACGATAAAGTGAAGGTGCATCTTCATGCTCCACACCGATAACCTCTATTTCAGGGCGTACATATTTTATATAAGCGGCTACCCCGGCAATCAAACCGCCACCCCCAACCGGGACAAAGACAGCCTTGATATCATCCATGTGCTGGCGAAGCAGCTCCATGGCAATGGTGCCTTGACCCGCAATAACATCAGGATCATCAAAAGGGTGAACGAAAGTTAAGTCCCGCTCTTTTGCCAGCGCTAATGAGTGCGTGTAGGCCTCATCATACGAGTCACCATAAAGCACAATCTTTGCACCCAGGTTACGCACTGCCTGCACCTTAATAGGCGGCGTAGTTTTTGGCATAACAATCAAAGCGCGCAGCCCCAATTGTTTTGCAGAGAGCGCCACACCTTGGGCATGATTCCCTGCCGAGGCTGCAATCACACCCTTCTCTCGGGCAGCAGCCGACAGATTCACCATCTTGTTATAGGCACCACGCAGCTTAAAAGAGAAGACAGGTTGCAAATCTTCACGTTTGAGATAAACCCGGTTATTTAAGCGTTGCGACATACGCGAGGCCAACTCCAATGGCGTCTCTTTTGCCACGTCATAAACCCGCGCTCTTAGGATTCTCTCTATATACGTTTGGGGCATGTTACTGCATCTCTATCTTTAATCTGGGTATTAGAATATTGAACCTATGAAACCCGCATGACAATAGCTGTTCAACTTCACTTGCGACTTTATTTCTTTACGCCGAGAATAGGCAGATCATCATCCAACCACCCTCTTTACCTACGGGAGCCAAAATGTCACAAGATGATCTAAAAAGACTGGCAGCAAAAGCTGCACTGGAATATGTAGAAGAAGGAAGCATCGTAGGGGTTGGCACAGGTTCCACCGTCAATCACTTTATTGATCAGCTGGCAGAGATCAAACATCTTATTGATGGCGCCGTCTCCAGCTCAGAGGCCTCTACAGAACGCATGAAGGCACACGGCATTCAAGTCTACGACCTGAATGCCTCAGGACAACTCGACCTCTATGTGGATGGCGCAGATGAATCAACCCGTCATCTGCATCTTATCAAAGGCGGCGGTGGTGCACTGACCCGAGAAAAGATTGTTGCTGCAGCCAGCAGAAAATTTGTATGCATCGCCGATGAGAGCAAACTGGTCGACCGGTTGGGCAGATTTCCACTACCCATAGAGGTCATTCCAATGGCACGCAGCTATGTTGCACGAGAGCTGGTCAAGCTTGGCGGCACCCCAATGTGGCGTGATGGCTTTACCACTGACAATGGCAACTTGATTCTGGACATACATGACCTGGAGATCATGGAGCCAGTAAAGATGGAAAAAGAGCTGAACAATATTGCGGGTGTTGTTACCGTAGGACTCTTTGCCGTGCGCCCTGCAGATGTGTTGATTCTAGGTACGAAAGAGGGGATAAAAACCCTGACATAACCACTACAGGAAACCACCAAACCAAGCCAAGCCTAAGCGACAGCAGATAATATCTACCTGGTTTTGCGCTCGATCTGCTTCGCCGGGATATTTACCCCCTGTGCAGCAAGCGCAATCTCCAGGGCTGTTTCTAAACGGATTACGCGTTCAGTCAGCCCCTCTATCTTAATCTGCTGATCCTTTACCGTCCCTGCCAGCCGCTCCACCTTATCATCCATTCGGATCACCTTGGTGATGGCGTCCCACATCTTTTCAGTTGCCCCCATCAGGAGAGATTCCTTTGTGATTCCATAGCGGCAATACGCTAATTTGACTCAGCTACAAAAGAAAGAGCCTCCTCAATCGCATGATCTGCCCGCTCAGTGGCTTTGAGCATCTGGTCAATCATTGCCTCTAACGCCCCATCATCTTGCGAAGGCTGGAATGCCCCAGCAGCCCTTCTCATATACTCTCCTGTGGATATCCCAAACTTTTTCGCCTTTTTAACAATCCGGGCCTTTTCCGCCTCCGTCATCAAAACAGGTACACGCGCAGTTGCTGTTGCCATACTCTACCTCCAGCATGTATATGTGCAGCACATGTGCATATTATAGATCAGACAGCAACGCCATGCCACATAGCCCACTGAACCTGCTCAATCTGTAGATACAACAAAGCCCGCGTTGTAGCGGGCTTTGTGGGATGTAGCTGGCGGACTAGGATTATTCCGGGCCTCCTGCCCTTCACCCCTTCGGGGCCAGCGGCTGTGCCGCTGTTTGAAATTGCTCCTGGCAATTTCATCGAACCTTTTACGGCTCTCATCCTAGTCCATTAAATTTGCTTGATCTGTAGATGCAGCAAAGCCCGCACTACAGCGGGCTTTGCTGGATGTGGCTGGCGGACTAGGATTCGAACCTAGATTGAAGGAGTCAGAGTCCTCCGTCCTGCCTTTAGACGATCCGCCAATAATAGCTGTGAACGCTAGTCCAGAGCTATTGTAAAACGTATTAACGTTTCGAGAACTGCGGACGCTTACGCGCTTTGTGCAGGCCAACCTTTTACGTTCAACCTGACGGGCATCACGGGTAAGGAAGCCAGCTTTACGCAGTGGGCTGCGCAGTGACTCATCATAAGCGGTCAAGGCACGAGCGATTCCATGACGGATAGCACCAGACTGGCCGGTTGTGCCACCGCCTTTGACGGTGATGTTCAGATCAACTTTTTCAAGCATTTCAGTCACTTCGAGAGGCTGACGCACTACCATGCGCGCTGTCTCACGACCAAAAAACTGATCCAGTGGACGGTTATTTACTGTAATGCTGCCACTCCCCGCAGTCATGAAGACTCGTGCGGCTGAGCTTTTGCGGCGTCCAGTGCTGTATGTAGTGGTTTCTGCCATGGTCAGGTTCCGATAATAAATTAGACTAATTTTAGAGCGCTACTAGATATCCAGCGGCTGTGGCTGCTGTGCGGCATGCTCATGTTCAGGGCCGGCATAGACCCGAAGCTTGCCAAACATGGCGCGGCCAAGCGAGTTCTTTGGCAACATCCCCTTAACGGCGGACTGAATTGCACGCTCTGGGGCTTTGGCCAGCAGCTTTTCCAGGCTGATGGATTTAAGGTTACCAATATATCCGGTGTGATGATGGTACATCTTGTCCTTCATCTTGTTACCTGTCACGTGGATTTTCTCTGCATTCACGACGACGATGTAGTCGCCAGTGTCCACGTGTGGTGTATATTCAGGTTTATGTTTGCCACGCAGGCGGTGCGCGATTTCGCTAGCCAACCGGCCAAGGGTCTTATCGGTTGCATCTACTAGGTACCAATCGCGGCGGACTTCTGCCGGCTTTGTGCTCACGGTCGTCATCTGGACGGCTCCAAAAAGGGATCCTAAAAACTGCTAGAAAAAAGAGGCCGAATACTACCGGAGTCCTGGCTTTGTTACAAGGGGTGTTTGAATCAAATTTTCAATGCATTTACCTTACCCATGGAATCCGCTAGTCTGCCGATCTCTATCACCACTACTTTTTCATCCAATCCATTGTGACCCCTGAACAGCTACTTTACGAATCTGATCTCTGCGTTAAATGCGGACTCTGTCTGCCGCATTGCCCGACCTATCAAGTCACACAGGATGAAGGAGACTCTCCACGGGGACGCATCGCATTGATTCAGGCGGCAGTGTCAGGGCAATTACAGAGCACACCACGATTGCATGCCCATCTAAACCGCTGTCTGGGCTGTCTGGCCTGTGAACGCGCATGCCCATCAGCTGTAAAATATAGCAGATTGATCGATGGCATTAGAGCAATCAGACTCCAGCAGCACAGCCGAATTGGCCGCTGGCTCAGAAAAACGGCACTCACGCTGGCCTCCAAACCCTTACTGCTATCTTTAGGCGCCAGATTACTACGGCCACTACCCCGTCATCATTTAATCTCTGTGCTTCAACGACTTGGTGAGCAACGCCTGCAGCGACTCATCGGGTTATACCCCAATATTTCCAGCCCCGTAAAGTGGCAAATGGCTTACCCGCCTGCCGGAGAGAGTGTGGGGAGGGTTGGACTCTTTCTCGGCTGCATCAGCCGTTTCAGTGATCAGGCAGCACTGCTGAGTGCTGTCCACATACTCAACCGCTTGGGGTGGGAGGTTGTCGTGCCGCCAAAGCAGGTCTGCTGCGGTGCACTCTATCAACACGCTGGCGAGCCAGTCACTGCACAAAAGCTCAAGACCCAGAACCAAGCCGTGTTTAGCCATCAGCCGCTAGAGGCCATCCTGACCATCGCCAGCGGCTGTGGCGCCCATATAAAGGAGTATGGAGAGCTGCCTGCTCCCACCTTCGACATCAGCGAATTTCTAAATCAACTGCCCTGGCCTGAACCCGTTGCATTAAAGCCACTCACTCAGCAGATTGCCGTACATGACGCCTGTAGCCTGCGAACAGCGGACGCCGTCTATCAGCTGCTTAAGCGGATTCCTGACATCGAACTGATCCCTTTGGCAGGCAACACCCTGTGCTGTGGTGCTGGCGGAACAAATCTGGTTACAGAACCACAGATGGCAGATGCTCTGCTGGCACCCAAACTAACCAGCCTGCAGGCCTGCCAGGCAACGATTCTACTCACCTCCAATACCAGCTGCGCCCTGCATTTTGCAGCGGGCATCCGTAGAGCCGGGCTAAATATCGAGGTGTTACACCCTGTTCAACTGCTGGAGAGGCAGATTCAAGACCATGACAACCCCACTGGATAGTTTTCAGCAAGATTGGAAAGCCTTTGAGCAAGCGCATGTCTGGCACCCCTATGCCGCCATGCCTGCCGTCATACCGCCCTTTGCGATCAGCTCTGCCAGCGGTGTCCGGCTTAAACTGGAAGATGGCCGTGAGCTGATTGACGGCATGTCATCCTGGTGGGCAGCCATTCATGGATACAATCAGCCGGTTCTAAATGCAGCTATCCAGTCACAACTGGGGCAGATGTCTCATGTGATGTTTGGCGGACTGACCCACCGGCCCGCCGCAGAGCTGGCTGCCCTGCTGGTGCAACTGACACCAGCACCACTGGATCAGGTTTTCTTTGCCGACTCTGGCTCCGTGGCGGTAGAGGTCGCCATCAAGATGGCACTGCAATACTGGCATGCCAAAGGGCACACTAATAAAGAGCGCCTGCTGACGGTTCGAGGCGGCTATCACGGCGATACCTTTGGGGCGATGGCCGTATGCGATCCCGTTACCGGCATGCATCATATCTTCTCTCATGCCCTGCCCAAACACTATTTTGCACCGGCACCCCACTGCCCACTCTCTGGAGAGTGGGATGACGCCTACATTGCTGAATTCAGGGCACTGCTACAGGCACATCACCATCAGATCGCAGCTGTCATTCTAGAGCCTATCGTGCAGGGAGCTGGCGGGATGCGATTCTACGGCCCGGAATATCTGCAGCAGGTGCGCACCCTGTGTGATGAATATGGCGTGCTGCTGATCTTCGATGAGATCGCCACGGGATTTGGGCGGACAGGCCGGTTGTTTGCAGCTGATCACACCGGCATCTCGCCCGACATTATGTGTGTTGGCAAGGCGCTTACCGGTGGTTACATGACCTTGGCAGCCACCCTGACAAGCCGTGAAATATCGGCTCAGATCAGCCAAAACGGCAATCCTTTCATGCACGGCCCAACCTTTATGGCCAACCCGCTCGCCTGTGCTGTCGCCATCGCCAGCATCAAACTGTTGCTGGAGAGTCCTTGGCACTCTCGCGTGGCAGAGATTGAAACCCAGTTCCGTCAGGGGCTTGAGGGGTGTCGCGGGCTGCCCGGGGTGCGTGATGTGCGCACATTGGGCGCCATTGGGGTCATTGAGTTTGATAACCCTCTGGATATGGGCTGGATACAACCTCTATTGGTAGAGAAAGGCATCTGGTTGAGACCCTTTGGCAGGCTGCTCTACGCCATGCCGCCCTTTATCATCAGCGATAAAGAGCTAAACAAAATCATCACTGTGATGGCTGAAGTTACGCACCTAATATCTCATAATCATGAGTGACCTCTGCCATAGCACCCAACATAATCGAGGCTGAACAGAACTTCTCTGCACTCAGCTTTACCGCCCGCTCTACTGCATTGTCGGTCAATTTTGGGCCGGTGACCTTGTAATGGATATGGATCTTGGTAAATATCTTGGGTTCACTTTCAGCGCGCTCGGCCTCCAGCTCAACCACACAGCCTGTCACCTCATGGCGCCCCTTGCGCAGGATCAGCAAGACATCAAACTGGGTGCAGCCACCCAAACCCAGCAGCAGCATCTCCATGGGGCGAATGCCCAGGTTTTGCCCACCAAAATCTGGCGGCCCATCCATCACCACAGCATGCCCACTGCCAGATTCACCCACCATCATGGCACCATCAACCCACTTTACCTTTGCTTTCATACAAAAACCTCGACTGGTTAACACTTTTTGCAGCCTATCATAGATCGACAATCTGCTGGGCGTTGCCTAGACTTGATAGGTGTAGGCCTCTAATTTGACACTACAACATGAAGAATGCTTATGACTATTGTCCAGCCACTTCCGATAGAACCAAAATACCTGAAGCCCTTCCTCGCTTTTTGTCATAAGCGGCGCTACCCGTCCAAGGCCGAAATCATCCGACCCGGTGATCCCGCCGATATCCTCTACTATATCGTTGAAGGGTCACTGACCGTTCTCATGGAGGATGAAGAGGGTCATGAGATCATTCTGACCTATCTGAACAAAGGTGAGTTTATTGGTGAAATGGGGCTTTTTGTAGATAACGCCAACCGAAGCGTCATGGTTCGCACCCGTTCTGATTGCCAACTGGCCGAAATATCCTACTCAAGACTTGAACAGCTGCTCGAAACCGACCTCAAAGAGCACTCCAAATCCTTTCTTCACGCCATTGGCGCACAGCTCACACACCGACTGCTGCAAACCAGCCGCAAGGTGGGGCATCTGGCCTTTTTGGATGTCACGGGCCGTATCGCCGGCACCCTGCTGGATCTGTGTGAGCAGCCGGATGCCATGACGCATCCCGACGGCATGCAGATTCGCATTACCCGTCAGGAGATTGGGCGTATTGTTGGTTGCTCAAGAGAGATGGCCGGTCGGGTGCTGAAAACCCTCGAAGAGCAGGGCCTGGTTACCGTCAAAGGCAAGACTATCGTTGTGCTTGGGGCCAGGTAAAAAGCTCACGGAGTTTTTTACCTGGCTCATCCGCCCGCATAAAGGCCTCACCCACCAGAAAGCTGTGCACACTGTTTTGCCGCATCAGTGCTACATCCTCAGGGGTATGAATCCCACTCTCAGTTACAACAATGCGATCTTCCGGGATCTGTGCAAGTAGCTCAATCGTCGTCTGCAGACTCGTCTCAAAGGTGCGCAGATTGCGGTTATTGATGCCAATCAGCCGGGTATCTAAAAGCAAGGCGCGCGCCAGCTCCTCAGCATCATGCACCTCAACCAACACATCCAGAGCCAGCTCAGCAGCCAGCGCTGAGAGTTCGCGCAACCGGGCATCCTCCAGACAGGCTACAATCAGCAGGATACAATCAGCCCCCATGGCTCGCGCCTCGTAGACTTGGTAGGGATCGATCATAAAATCCTTGCGCAGCACAGGCAGTGAACAGGCCGCACGCGCCTCTTTCAGATAGGCATCTGCCCCCTGAAAGAACTCCATATCCGTCAATACCGAGAGGCAGGCGGCACCACCCTGCTCATAACTGCGGGCAATATCAGCAGGGCGGAAATCTTCGCGTATCACCCCTTTGCTGGGGGATGCCTTTTTTACCTCTGCGATGACAGCCGCCTCGCCCGCCTCGATTTTAGCCTCGATGGCCGAGACAAATCCTCGGGGTTGCGCCAGCCCAGCCAGCGATTCCATCAGCTCTCTTAGAGGCAATCTTGCAGTACGCCCGGCGACCTCTTCTGCCTTGCGGTGGAGGATCTTTTTTAGAATATCAGGGGTGGACATCAGTCAAAACTCTGCGTCAGGATAACCAGCTGATCCAGCTTGTTGCGGGCCTCACCACTGGCAATGGCGGCATCGGCTTTTTCAACACCCTCCGCCAGATTATCCGCCAGACCCGCAGCATAGATAGCCGCTCCGGCATTCAGGCAGACGATATCACGCGCCGCGCCGGAGTTATCTTCCAACACCGACCGGATCACCGCCAGACTCTGCTCAGCACCATCCACCGCCAACTCAGTAATGGGCGTACGCTGCATGCCAAACTGCTCCGGCGAGATGGCATAACGCCTGACAACGCCATCCTTCAACTCTGCCACTTCAGTGTGATCACCAATGCTGATCTCATCCAGCCCATCGCGGGAGTGAACCACCAGCACATGACGACTGCCCAGACTCTGTAGCACATTGGCCAGCGGCTCCAGCAGTTCATCACTGAAGACACCGAGCAGCTGATTGGGCGCACCCGCCGGGTTGGTCAGCGGCCCCAATACATTAAAGATGGTGCGTACACCCATCTCACGACGCGGGCCGATGGCATGCTTCATGGCACCGTGATGGGCAGGGGCAAACATAAAACCCAGTCCCACCTCTTGCACACATTTAGCCACCTGCTCCGGTGTCAGATCCAGGCGCACGCCAGCAGCCTCCAGCACATCGGCGCTGCCAGACTTGCTGGAGATGGAGCGGTTGCCATGTTTGGCCACTCGCGCCCCGGCCGCAGCTGTGACAAAGGCACTGGCAGTGGAGATATTGAACGAGCCGGAGGCGTCCCCCCCTGTGCCACAGGTATCGATCAGATTTTTAGCATCGACCTCAACCCGAGTCACCAGCTCTCGCATCACCCTGGCGGCGGCGGTGATCTCATGTACCGTCTCGCCTTTCATGCGCAGCCCCACCAGGAATCCACCAATCTGCGCCGGGGTTGCTCCACCCGTCATGATGCTGCGCATCACTTCAGTCATCTCTGCGTCGCTGAGGTCATGATGTGCCAGGACGTAATTAATGGCTTGTTTGATCTCCATCTTATTTACCTTCGATAAAATTCTGTAGCAGGTCATGCCCATGCTGGGTCAGGATGGATTCAGGGTGAAACTGCACCCCCTGGATATCCAGATCCTTATGCCGCACACCCATGATCTCCTCCAGCACACCCTCTTCATTCTGCGTCCAGGCGGTAACCTCCAAACACTCTGGCAGGGTCTCTTTCTCAATCACCAGGGAGTGATAACGAGTTGCCTCAAAGGGGTTATCCAACCCCTTGAAGACCCCTGCATCCTGATGATGGATCATGGAGGTCTTGCCATGCATCACAGAACGCGCATGCACAATCCGACCACCAAAGGCCTGGCCAATAGACTGGTGCCCGAGACAGACACCCAAAATAGGGATGCGCCCTGCAAATGTCTTGATGGCATCGACAGAGATACCTGCCTCATCTGGCGTACAGGGGCCAGGGGAGATGACCAGCTGATCCGGCTTCATCGCCTCAATCTGCTCCAGCGTGATCTGGTCATTACGATGAACCGCTACCTCTACACCCAACTCACCCAGGTACTGCACCAGGTTGTAGGTGAAGGAGTCATAATTGTCGATCATTAATAGCATTTTTTGATGCCTGTTCTATTTGCTTTGGAGTGCAGGTTAAACATCCAGCCCGGCCTCTGCCTGCGCCACAGCGCGGAAGATGGCACGACCTTTGTTCATGGTCTCTTTCCACTCCAGCTCAGGGATGGAGTCAGCCACTATGCCCGCACCCGCCTGGATGTGCAGGGTCTTGCCCTGGATTACAGCGGTACGAATGGCAATAGCCGTATCCATATTGCCATTCCAGGCGAGATAACCCACCGCACCGGAGTAGGCACCACGCTTGACCGGTTCCAGCTCATCAATGATCTCCATGGCGCGGATCTTAGGGGCGCCGCTGACTGTACCGGCAGGAAAGGTGGCGCGCAGCACATCCATGGCACTCATCCCTTCTTTCAACTCGCCGACTACATTGGAGACGATGTGCATGACATGTGAGTAGCGCTCAACAATCATCTTATCCGTCAGCTGAACCGTGCCAACCTTGGCCACTCGACCTGCATCATTGCGCCCCAGATCGATCAGCATCAGATGCTCAGCCAGCTCTTTTGGATCAGCCAGCAGCTCAGCTTCCAGATCTCTGTCCTCCTGCTCGGTGTAGCCTCGGCGGCGGGTGCCGGCGATGGGGCGCACAGTGACCATGCCATCCTCCAGCCGGGTCAGGATCTCTGGCGATGAACCTACAATATGAAATCCATCCAGGTTGAGGAAATACATATAGGGAGAGGGGTTCACCCCCCGCAACGCCCGGTAGAGATCCAGCGGCGGCGCAGTGAACGGGATCGACAGGCGCTGGGAGAGCACCACCTGCATGGCATCGCCATCCAGGATGTACTCTTTGACGCGTTTCACCGCCTGCTTAAAGCCATCCTCGGTAAAGCCGGAGACGAAATCGGACTCATCGATAGTGCGTGCAGGTCGATCTGGCCGGGGCGCAATGGCACCCTTCATTTTGTCGACCAAAGAGTGCAAGCGCGCCTGGGCGGAGTCAAAGGTCTCACCCTGAGTTGGGTCGGCATGCACGATGACGTAGATCCGTCCCTTCAGGTTATCAAAGACCACCACCTCATCAGAGACCATCAGCAGGATATCCGGGGTGCCCATCAGATCCAGGTTGGGACAGCTGGCCAGACGCGGCTCAATATAGCGCACAGTGTCATAGCCAAAATAACCCACCAGGCCGCCGGTAAAACGGGGCAGGTCTCTGTCGGTAGCAACCTGATATCGAGCCTGAAACGCTTCAATCCAGGCCAGCGGGTCTTCCACCTCAACCTCTTCGACGACTTCGCCGTCACTCTCTACCGTAATTTTCAGGCCATTGACCCGCAGCAGGGTGCGGCATGGCAGACCAATGATGGAGTAGCGCCCCCATTTCTCACCCCCCTGCACCGATTCAAACAGGTAGGAATAGGGGCCATCGGCCAGTTTAAGATAGACGCTCAGCGGGGTATCGAGATCCGCAAGAACCTCGCGCATCAGGGGTATACGATTGTGGCCTTGGTTGGCCAGTGTTGCAAATTGTTCGGGGGTCATGTCTCTCTCCACACAACGGAATCAGGCTGGGGTTTTTGGGTGATGCCGAATCACCAACGCCATCGCGTGCCTGTTTTAAGTGTGTTGTGTAGAAGAAGATACATTTTGGGTTTCCGTTTTGATTGGGCAGTAAGATAAACCAAAACAGATAAAGTTTCGAGCTGTTATCAAATAAGCCGCCCAACTGTTTTTTTTCTAGGAGTCTGTCGGATTTAGCGACGTATCCCTATAGAATAGGCTCATCGTACCAAGAAGAGATCGACATCACCATGTCAGGCAAATTCCAGCCCATCAATCGAGATACCGCGTACCTGTTGCCGCCCTCACTACAA
>JAJRZI010000124.1 GCA_024275295.1 Gammaproteobacteria bacterium
CGTGAGGAAAAACTGGATTTGGCCAGATTCTTCCATTATTTTCGTTAAATATACCCAATATTCGTCTCAAATAATGAAAAAACCTGACTCAAACCAACTTCCCCTCACAATGATTCCTATTCTCGGACAGCCTCCTAGCAATTCACACATTTTACAACCCTGGCAGGACTGAAGTCCCACTTCCGAATAAAAGCAGGGATGGAAGCGGGACTTTAGTCCTGCCAGGTCAATAGGGGTCAGAGTAAAATTAAATATGAAATAACAAGGATTTAATTTTACTCTGACCCCATTTAATTACTGACCCCCATTTAATTATAGAGAAATGCGTGAAACTTTAGTAAAGTATTACTTATGCAGTATGGAGCAACCCATGAAAGTCACAATCAAAGGTCAGGTTACCATCCCTCTCGAAGTTCGAGAAAAAATTGGCATCACACCGCATAGCGAAGTCGCCTTTATTGAAGATAAAAGCGGCCGCTTTTATATCACCAAAGTCAAACACCACAATCAAAAGAAGAGCCGCTTTAGAAGTGCAAGCAAAGTTGCTCCGTTGATGATGAGTACTGATGAGATCATGGCTCTTACCCGGGGTGAATGATGGCCATTATACTCGTGGATAGCAACATGGTGCTGGATATTGCAGATGAGACGTCCAGTTGGCATGAGTGGACGTCTCAAACACTCGAAGGGCTGGATGATGGGAACCGTTTCGTTATCAATCCAGTGATTTATGCTGAGGTATCCATTGGGTATAAAACCATTGAGGAGTATGAGAAATTTATCCGGCACTGTGAATTTGATATCTACGATATTCCACGAGAGGCACTGTTTCTGGCAGGGAAGGCATTTAGCCAGTATCGTAGATCGCAAGGCGGTAAACGCAATGTCTTGCCTGATTTTTTTATTGGCGCTCATGCGGCTGTCTCTAATATGAAACTTGCAACCAGAGATAAAGGACGTTTTGGCACCTATTTTCCCACCCTGGAACTCATATCACCTGATCGCCATTAGCGGGTGCAAAAACGAGCTTGCTGTTTGGTTAAGGGGTTAAAAACGTTAAATAAAAAGGGGCCAGAAGTGCCATTCGGGTCAGTGCCCTTTACAACCTTGGCGGGACTAAAGTCCCACTTCCGACTCAACCACTATGGACTGAAAGCCCATAGGTTGTTGAAATGCGACTAAAAGTCGCTCTGTGCAATTCAACCCCTTCCCCCTTTAAGGCATAAGCATCTACACAAGTTTTTCATAAAAAGAAACGCTCGGCCATTTCTTTCATTTGCTCAAGCTGCTCCGATGAATAAGTTTGCAAGGCTTCAAGCATTGATATGAAGCTCCACAACCCGGCCAGCAAGGCCGGGTTTGTATAGAGCACCTTGTTGTGTTTCATCTGTCGTCCGCTCAGTTTAATGAGAAAAGCTCTGAACTCTACAGCTGACTTCCCTTCTGCGGCGGCTATTTCCCAGATAACAACGCATGCCATACTGGCAACCAACAATCTTTTGGCGATGGCTTTTCCGCTTTCTTGCTGCCATGACTCAAGGTCGTGCCCTGCTCGCTTCAATAATTTAAACCAGGATTCTATTTGCCAGCGCCAGTAATACCAGAGAGCAATTTCCTGCGCTTCAAATCCATGACATTGCTTATTAATAACCAGCTGGCTAAAACCTCACCCGAATCAGACAACATACGACTGACGACAAGCCGAGCATTAACAGTATCCCCTGAGATTGCCGGTTTTTTCTGTTTCTTCTGGCTGGGTTTTGCTTGCCGTGTCATGCGTATGGGCGTTTCGGCAACCCATTGCCAGCATTGCTTTCCTTTATAGCGCACTTTGCGGGTTTTGGTAAAACTCAACTGGGCAGCAACTTGCTCACATCGCATTAATTCACCAAGATACTCGACATGTGAACTGATTCTTGAGCGAGTGAGCCAGTGTATTTTTTCTTCCTCCCATTGCCTGATATGGCCGATGGAATCAGCCTCGCAATCAATAATGTGCACCAGAGGTCTTTCAAATGTTTGCCTCTCTATCCACTTCATGCTGTCGGTGACTTCATCAAGATGGGCTTTAATTTGTGGGTTTTCTTCTAGCCCGTATGTGGCATGACTCATGTCCGCCGTGACCAGGCGTTGTGCAACAGGTGCGATCGGCTTTCCTGTGCAATCACTGACAAGCAGGCTACTTTGCAGGTCATAACCAATATCTGTCTTGTGGCTCATCTGGTAACGACCTGTCTTGCTCGTATGTCTGCGGTAATTGAGTCGTGTTGCTGGTAACGCCGAGCCAGTCGCGGGTCAACATCCTTTATCGTTTTTTTATCATTGAGCAAGCGTATCAGATATTGTGTAGATACCTATGCCCTAAAAGGGGGAAGGGGCTTTTATTGGGTTAATCTTCCACTCAATATGGCATAGACCCCTAAAGTCCTGCTTCCAGTTGTTTGTACTCAGCAGGAGAAGGAGCTTCCCCTGGCTGTGAGTGGGAGAAATACCACTGGAGCAGGTTGCGCCGGGTTGTGTCGTAGGTGGCATGCAGGGTTATATTATCCCGCTTCAGTTCTATCAGCAGTGGGCCATCTTTTTCCTTGCCATCTACCCAGGTGATGGTTTCGTTAAAGGCCGCTGCCTCACGGGTGGTGAGCAGGTTCTCCAGGGCTTTTTTGTGCGCCGCATCTTCGGCCTGGTTTCTCAGGATGAGTGCTATGGTTTTCTGATCCAGCCCTGTCAGTGCTGACATGGTTTCTGCGGTAATGTAGTCACCCTGTACTCTGATCCTTTTTCCATAGAGTACGAAATGCTCCCGCAATAGCTCAATGAGATGGGCATCACTTCCCAGCAGGTAGTTCAGCTCAGCCCAATCGGTAATATCGCCATTTTTTGGGGTGTAGGGGTTATCCCTGCGCTGATAGGTGCGATATTCTGCACCATTGGGTGTCAGGTAATCATCTCGGTCACGCCAGTCAATAATTCTGGCAGAGAGCATCTTGGCCTTTTTCTTTGTAATTCCGAGGCTTATCAGATACCGGTTCAGCGGCTTATGGGGCAGGAGGTTGATATTTGGCAGGGCATTACAGGGGCGCACAGTTATTGTGTAATCATCTTTCATCACGGTTAGCCGGTAAGGGGCTTTGGCCGGGGTGTAGGTTTTACTGCGTGTTATTGTGCCTTTATCTTCCTGTTTTGCCTTGTCCTCTTTGCTGCCCGCCTCATCTTTCGAGGCATTATCCAGCTCAAGGTCAAAATTCATCTGCCTCAGCAGCTCCTTGAGGAAGACCATTTTATCATCCGGCTCCTCTTCACCCCTCTGTTTCTGGAGCAAGTAGCTGCTGTAACGCGGGTCTACCACCAATTCATGATCTACTGTGTGCGTCACGACATAGCCCATCACATTGACCATTTGCTGTTGCTTTACTGCCAGTTCAAGTTGCTGGCTGCCTGCCCCGGCGCTGGTGCCGGCCATCTTTACAATAACCGCCAGAGTGGTGGCAATAGCCGCTATAACCCAGAGTGCATATATAAGGACAAAGCCATGGGCTGCAGCACTGTTTGATACTGCTGTCCGGCTTGCCGGTATTCCAGTTTGATCATTGCAGGTAGCTGCACGGTTGCATGCCATAGGTTCACCCATTCGTTCAACTTCCCTCCTGAGTAGCTAAAACGCAGTGCTGTTACCCCGGTCAGGGCCACTTCGCTCCACCAATCATATTTTATATCCGCATTAAAATACTGCTGGATGATGTCACTCTTTGCGTTGCTCTCTTGATTCCACCAGGGGGGCAGGGGTCGCTCGCGGTACTTCAGCTCGCTCCGGGATTCATCATATTCATATTCTGACAGGGTAAATACCCCGGCAGCACCATTGATCGCACTGTGCCGGGTGATAAATCTAAGCCGCCTGGCATCACCTTGAAATCCGCCCCGGTTGATATAGCGCTGGTCTATCGCATAGATCTGGTTACGCATGAATTGATCAAGCAGCCAACTGTTCTGAACCGTACTGAGTGAGCTGCCGACCTTCCCCACCATCCAATAGAGGCGGGATAGCAGCAGGATCAGCGCGGCCGATATGGTCACAACAACCAATAGCTCAAGCAGAGTGAAGCCCCCATTGCTGCTGCGAATGCGGCGATGGGGGCGCAAGGGTAAAAGCACGCAATTAAATTGGAAAATCACTCAGATGATGGCTTTTTCAGCCCCTGGAACAGGAATGTTGTACCCTTCGCACCATTGCTACCAGGGATAGTGAATGTTTGATACGGGGAGTATGCCAGATCAACCTCAACCCGTGGAGCACCTTGAGCTGAAAAATTCCGCACCTCCAGTTGGGGCAGGCTGCGATCTGGAAAACTAAGCTGCAAGCGCCCTTTTTGCTGGTGCAGCCTGGCTTTTTCGTAGGGTAAATAGGGCAGCTTAGCCGCGCTGTTTTGCAGCGCAATGATTTGCATTTGATGGCGCTGAACCCTTTCCCTGTAGTCCATTAAGGTTCTCAGGTGCGCCAGAATAACGGCGGAAGATGCCACTACAATTACGATGGTTACCAATAACTCCAGCAGTGTGAAACCGCGCTCTGATCCCACTGGCTGTCCCTTATTTGCTTTTACTCAAAAGGGGTAATCCAGAGCCATTGGCTCCAGCACAATATCAGCACTTATGCCCATTTTTTGGGTGAGAACTGTGGGTTAGTAGCGGCGTGCATGCTGGTTTTTGGCCCTGATGAGATCAATAATATCCCGGGTATTTATAATCCCATCGTTATTTACATCTGCACTGGAGCTTACTTGCGTATCCCCGGCCACTATAGCTTTGACCGCATCAATATCTTTCTGGGTCAGCTTGCCATCACCGTCAACATCAAATGCAGCATTAAAGGATGGGGTTATTGGCTCTGCACCATCCGCAGGCAGATCATCGCCTGAATTATCAGAGGCAGGAGGATTGCCACCAATTCTTGAGCCTATGGTTAGACCCAATGTTATTCTATTGGGAAACAACCCACCATTGTAGGGGAACCTTACCGGATCAGCCCCATCAAGCAGTTAGTAAGTGATACCGCCATGCTTGATCCTGGCACTCATTTCAGTCCCGTTAAAATCGGTATTTTTAGAGAGGTCTACCGCGTAGGTGCCTGCATCATCAAGAATGGTGCCAACACCCTCGGTTTTTCCACTGCTGGCAATTACGATGTAGACTTGATCATTCAGGGCTGGAGAGACTGTTTCAGAGGGGTATATGGTTCCAACCACTATCATGTTGGCTGGCACATCTGCCGCAGCATGAGCAGCCAGAGGAGCGAATAAGCTGCAAGCAACTGTCAGCATGCCTGCTCTGATGGGAGTCCTCCCCATCCATCTCCTTGTAATCAATACCATTGATGTTGAATCCTAGCTTGAATTATCTGGAAAAATTACGCACTGTTTTTTAATTTTAAGCAATACCCCAACGATATTACTATCAGTAGCAGGCTAGCACTCTTTATCATCAGGTGCAATGACCCATGATTAGTTGCGCTACATAGCGCACTGTATTGGACAAAACAGCACTGGCACTCAATAAAAGCGGACAGATCTATTTACTCCTGACATACTGGATTATAGTTCCCCATAGTGGCAACATTTCCCGCTGTTTTAAACTTGATTCAATGGCAACCAACCCTATGGCAAAGCAGATTCTTATTGTTGATGATCATCCTATGGTGCTCATGAGCCTGCAAACCACACTTGAGCAACATCAGTATCAGGTAACTACGGCTCAAAGTCTGGCATCCGCCCGGCAACTACTGGCTGCTGCCCATGACTTTGAGATGCTACTGCTGGACTATAATCTTGGCGAGCATTGGGGCGCAGAACTGTTTGAGTCCGAGCTGCACTTCCCTTCCACTGTTGTAATCATTTCAGGGATAACCAGTCATAATGATATTATGACAGCCCTTACCAAGTGCAGAGCACAGGCATTTATCTCAAAAAACATCCCCCTCTCCAATCTGCCCCTGGCATTGGACAGCATCAATTCTGATTGGAAATATCCACATATCTGGAATGATACACAGCTATCCTTTGTTACCCAAAATGAGCTGACGCCTAAAGATAAAATACTGACAAAGCGCGAATTAGAGGTCTATGCCCTGCTGCTGGAAGGGCTAAGTGACAAGCAGATTGCGGAGCAGCTCTGCAGAAGCATCCATACCGTGCGGATTCATGTTCGCGCGGTTAAGCGGAAATGCAATGTTGCCCGGCGTGGAGTGTAACCAACATTTCTCTCTATTTTTCCTGTAAATCCTGTCAAAAACCTTCTCTTACAAACGAGGAAGTGGACGAGTGCGGTATAGCGCATCAGCCCGCTTCTGTATCGCTTGCAGGAATGACTTTTCTTCTTTAAGTATTTGGCGAAGCGGGTGTCCGCGGTATACACACAAAAAACGCAAGAGATCACGCTGAGTTAAACCAATATCCATAGAGGAAAAATACAGCGAACCGACATCCTTCACCACCCAGCGCAATGGCGTCTGCTTGCGGATCTGCACCCGATGCAGGTCGATCAGATGCAGGTGCAGCGACTCATCCCGGCCATCCCATGGCAGTTGCAGCAGGAAGTGGCAGATGTAGAG
>JAJRZI010000125.1 GCA_024275295.1 Gammaproteobacteria bacterium
ATAGCCCCTTATGCTTCAACCGAAGGCCAAAAGAAAATAGAAAAATACCTTGCAGACGAAGACCCCAAACATCGTTTTTTTACAATCATTGCCCTTGGCGGGAGCTTAAGCAATCACCCTGAATATGGTGAAATACTAGAACAACGCCTACACAAAGAGAGTGATGCTCAACTGCTTGCAGTCCTGCATAAATATATAGCCTGAGAGATACTGACATGAAATATTTCGACCCCCATATCCACATGATGTCGCGCACAACAGATGATTACGAACACATGGCGGAAGCAGGCATTATCGGTGTTGTAGAACCTGCCTTCTGGCAGGGCCAGCCCAGAACCCAGCCGGGTACATTTATCGACTATTTCGATTCAATGATCGGCTGGGAACCCTTCAGAGCCAGCCAGTTTGGCATCAAGCACTACTGCACCATGGGCATCAACCCAAAAGAGACCAATAACGTGCCACTGGCCGAGGCTGTGATGAAGTTTCTACCCCGCTACTGTGAGAAGGATGCCGTGGTGGCCATTGGCGAGATCGGCTACGATGACATCACAGAGGCAGAAGAGCGCTTCTTTGCAGAGCAGTTGGAACTCGCTATTGAGCATGAGCTGCCCGTCCTTGTTCACACCCCACACCGGGATAAAATAACCGGCACAAAGCGAGCGCTTGCCCTGATAAAGGAGACAGGCATCAATGAGGAGATGGTCATCGTTGATCACCTCAACGAACTCACCCTGCCCATGGTGCTGGAGACAGGCTGTTGGCGCGGACACTCTGTCTACCCCAACACCAAGCTGACAGAGGAGCGTATGGTGGAACTCCTCAAACAGTATGGTACTGAAAAGATGATTATAAACAGTGCCGCAGACTGGGGACGAAGCGATCCACTGAAAGTGCCAAAGACAGGAAAGGTTATGCTTGCCAGCGGTTTCTCTGAAGCTGAAACTGAACACGTCTTGTTCGAGAACCCTATCAATTTTTACGCCCAGAGCGGCCGCATCTCTATCGATGAGGTGATCCGCCCAAAGATCGATCAGAGCCAACTATGGGAAGACAATTCTGTCCTACGGGGACAGACTCCACTGGTGGAATGAGATCCGCCCCGGAGTACGGTTGGCGACGTTCACAGCTAACCTATTGCAGCAACGTTCACACTGGCGCCTCTCTTGCCGGGGTTCAGGATGTTATAAAACAGCAGATTGCTAGCGTACGCAGACTTCGTGGACTTAACAGCATGGGAAGTGGTCTTTGGCTGAGCGCACAGGCGGCAGAAGCATTATGCTCAGACATACAGGCCATGGAGGACTTTTCCCAGCTGCTGCATGCCAATGGACTTACACTCTTTACCCTAAACGGTTTTCCTTATGACAACTTTCATATCACCCGGGTAAAGGAGCAAGTCTATCAACCCAACTGGGCTGCTCCAGAGCGGCTTGCATACACACTAAATCTTGCCAAAATTCTGGCAGTATGCCTGCCGGACAGTGAACCCTTTGGCAGCATATCCACCCTGCCTTTGGGGTTTATACAAGACTGGAATGAAGAGACGCATAAGAAAGCAGTTGATGCGCTCTGCCAACTTGCAAAGTCACTTGATGAACTGAAAAAAAACACAGGACGGCACATCCGTGTCTGCCTTGAGATGGAGCCAGGTTGCGTACTGGAGAGCAGTGAACAAGCCATCGCATTCTTTAGCTGTGATTTAGCATCAGCAGCCATCCAGCAGGGTTTGCCAAAGCGGCTCATATTCGACTATCTGGGTATCTGTTTTGATATATGCCATCAGGCTGTCATGTTTGAAGAGCCCGCTCAATCCCTTGCACAATTTAGAGCAGCGGGCATCACAATAGGAAAGATTCAGATATCCAGCGCCCTGGAACTTAAACAGCCAGCAGATGGTGATCCAAAAAAGGCACTCAGTGATTTTGCAGAACCCCGATATTTCCATCAGGTTCGAACCAAAAACCAGGATGCCAGATTGGCAGGAAAAATGGATCTGCCAGATCTCTTTATCGACGAAGATTTCCCTCATTCAGACCCGTGGCGAATTCATTTCCATGTTCCCATTCAGGTCACCACCACACAGGAGAGAGCCGTAGGCACAACGCAAGATGCCATACTCCAGGTGCTTGAGTACCTGCAACATCATCCAGGATTTCGCCCCCACCTGGAAGTAGAAACCTACACCTGGCAACTGCTACCACCCGCCCTTCGGCCCACTACCGATGCCGATCTGCATAAAGGATTGGTAGAGGAGCTGAGCTGGCTTGAAGATGCCATGCACAGCCTGAATCTATTACAGGATCACCCTCAATGAGCACAAAAGCACGTCCACTTGTAGTACTCAACATTGTGGGGTTAACTCCGTCACTGTTAGGCAAAAATACACCGCACATCAACCGGGTTATTAATGATGGTTTTCTCGCCACACTGGATGGTGTTTTCCCAGCCGTTACCTGTACTGCCCAGGCATCCATGCTGACTGGAAAGCGCCCTACTGAGCATGGCATTGTTGCCAATGGCTGGTATTTTCGTGACTTGGCAGAAGTCTGGTTATGGCGTCAATCCAATCACCTGGTCAAAGGAGAGAAGGTTTGGGAACAGGCCAGGAAAGAGTTCAAGGATTTCAGCTGCGCCAAGATGTTCTGGTGGTACAACATGTACTCCAGTGCAGACTACTCCGTAACCCCCAGGCCACTCTACCCTGCTGATGGGCGTAAAATTATGGGGATATATACAGCACCCACTGAATTGAAACAGACGCTTGAAAAAGATCTTGGCCCCTTCCCAATGTTTAACTTCTGGGGGCCGGCTGCTGATATCCGTTCATCTGAATGGATCGCTGCCAGCGCCAAAAAGACCTTTGATCTACATCAGCCTACATTGTCCTTGGTCTATCTCCCACATCTGGACTATAACCTGCAGCGTCTTGGGCCAGATGACCCAGCTATAGCTGAAGATGTTGCGGCAATAGATAGCGTGGCAGGTGATCTTATTGACCACTTCAGAACAAAGGGTGCAGAGGTATTGATCGTATCTGAATATGGTATCGAGCAAGCAGATGGCCATGTTCATATCAATCGGATATTGCGGGAGAATGGCTATTTAGCCGTACAACAGAGCCTCAGCTGGGAACTGCTGGATGCAGGCGCTTCACGCGCCTTTGCTATGGCGGATCATCAGATTGCCCATGTCTACATCACTGATCCCCATGACATACCTAAAGTTCGCCAACTACTGGAAAAAACACCAGGGATTGAGCGTGTGCTGGGTTTCGAAGAAAAAGCTGAGTGGGGGGTGGCACACGAACGTTCTGGTGAACTGGTGGCCATTGCAGAACCCAACCACTGGTTCACCTATTATTACTGGTTAGATGAAAACAGTGCACCGGATTTCGCCACATCGGTAGATATACACCGCAAACCTGGCTACGACCCGGTTGAGCTGTTTCTTGATCCATCACTGCATTTTCCAAAACTGAAGATTGGCTGGCGTCTATTACAAAAACAACTGGGACTCAGGATGTTGATGGATGTCATCCCCCTTACCCCTGACTTGGTAAAGGGTACCCACGGACGCCTGCCTGACTCAGCAGAACGCGGGCCATTATTGATCTCATCCAGAAAAGAACTGGCAAAGGATCGCTATAGCATGCTGGATGTAAAAAAGTTAATCATCCAGCATCTCCATTGAACCTAGTACACCGTCCAGGTTATATTGACGGACTCAGCGCTACTGTGGTGCTTCACAACAAGGCGCAGCTTGCAGGCAATGGCTTAGTCCTTGGCAAAAGCCGTAACGCTGTTGTGAAGCACCACAGTAGCGCCCGAAGGGTTGGCCTGTCAGCATTCATGGCCGCGTTGCGCCTCTTGCTAAGGACTAAGGCCATTAGCTGCGAGGCGCGCCTTGCCCTGAACGCTGACAGACCAACTGAGTCCGTCAATATAACCTGGA
>JAJRZI010000126.1 GCA_024275295.1 Gammaproteobacteria bacterium
CCTCTACATGTTCCATCTCGGTTATCCGGAGGTCTCCGCCCGCTACAACGCCATCGGCAACTTCTCCCGCATTACCGAAGTGGCCACCCGTATCGCCAACCAATTGCCCAGTGAAGGCAACTCCGCCGCCTTCAAGGAGTTTGCCTGGCGTTTCGTCAACATCATCGCCCGTGCTCTGGTGGCACTGGAACGCCGCCCGGACTACCAGCAGGTACGCCGGTATATCAACGATATCGAACCCCTATTCATGGAGTACGCCAAGAAACATCTGGAACAACATGGAGCAGAAGACTGGAAGGAGAAGGTTGCCGATATCGCTGCCAACATCAAAGAGCGCAATCTACAGATGTCACTCCGTGGCCGCAACATGGAAGCCATTGCGCTGATGCGTCACCTGCAGGAACAGGATCTCTACGATCCCGTGCTGGATGGACTGGTCTCCGCCTTCAAATATGACAAGACCTACTTCGACAAGATCGTAAGCTCTGTCGGCCCACTGATGGAGAAACTGACCACCGGCAAGATTGCTGAGCTGATCTCACCAGACTACCTTGATGAAAATGATACCCGTCCTATCTTTGAGTGGATGGATGTTATCCGTCGCAAAGGGATTGTCTATGTGGGGCTTGATGCACTGACCGACACTACCGTTGCAAGTGCAGTCGGCAACTCCATGTTTGCCGATCTAGTCTCGGTGGCTGGCCACATCTACAAACACGGCGTGCAGGATGATCCCAATAATCCACTGCCAGCAAACAAAAACACCCTGCCCACGATCTCCATGCATGCTGATGAGTTCAATGAGCTGATCGGAGAAGAGTTCATTCCGCTATTAAACAAAGCAGGTGGCGCTGGTTTCCAGGTTACCGCCTACACCCAGACCTGGTCGGATGTGGAAGCCCGCCTCGGCAACCACGCCAAGGCGGGACAGGTGGCCGGTAACTTCAATACGATGATCATGCTGCGGGTTAAAGAGCTGGCTACGGCAGAGATGCTCACTGACCAGTTGCCGAGGGTTGAGGTCTTCACCCTGATGAGCGTTTCCGGGGTGGATGACTCCTCCGACCCAGGCTCAGGTGTAGACTTCAAATCCCGCAACGAAGACCGCATCAGTGTTTCCGAGGTGCCTACGCTGACCTCCGCAGAGCTGGTAACTCTGCCCAAAGGTCAGGCCTTCGCCCTCCTTGAGGGCGGCCAACTCTGGAAACTGCGTATGCCTCTCCCAGATCCACGCAATGATCCAGCTATGCCTGAAAGCCTGGCTGATATTGCTAATGAGATGGAGCGAACCTATATCACCAATGACAACTGGTTCCGTGTTCCAGAGACCTGGTGGCATGCAGTGGCTGATGTGCCTGTAACAAACCAACCAGAAAAACCCAATGGCTGAGGCTGCCAGTGATCCCCGCCGTACAGCGGTCCAGCAAGGCCTCTTCTTAAGGGGATTGACCACAGTTGGACAAGCCATCCAGTGGCTAATCTTCTCCCTACTCTTCTCGATTATTATTGAGTGGGCAGGCATGGTGCTCTGGTGGCCGGATGAAGGGCTGGATCACAGCCGTATAATGCTTGCCAAAGAGATTCAATATCTGGACAGAGATTTTCGCCGCAGCATCATAACTTCCGATCCTGCCCGCTTCACCAAACAGGTGGCTGATAAAACCTATTACTACCTATTTGAAGTCACAGGGTTTGTGGATTTTATCCGGTGGGTCTCACGGCCATCAGCAGCAGGTGAGCAGGGTGTTCGACCCACGCTTCACAGCATCTACCGACCCCTTGCTGGGTTTATAATTGCTGCCATGCAAATAACCCAGGTGTTCTCGGTTCGGCTGGCAATCCTCACCCTGGCGATGCCTGTGTTCCTGCTATTCAGCTTGGTGGCGATGGTGGATGGCTTAGTTCAGCGGGATTTACGCCGTTGGGGAGGGGGCAGGGAGAGTTCCTTCGTCTACCACTATGCGAAGAAGGCGGTTCTGCCGCTCGTGGTACTTTCTTGGGTAGTGTATCTGGCGCTTCCGTTCAGCCTGCATCCATCCTTTGTTGTGTTGCCCTTCGCTACCTTGTTTGC
>JAJRZI010000002.1 GCA_024275295.1 Gammaproteobacteria bacterium
CCCGAAGGGTTGGCCTGTCAGCATTCATGGCCGCGTTGCGCCTCTTGCTAAGGACTAAGGCCATTAGCTGCGAGGCGCGCCTTGCCCTGAACGCTGACAGACCAACTGAGTCCGTCAATATAACCTGGACGGTGTACTAGTAAAAATCAGCTCAGCAGGAGGAAAAATGGATCTCATCACGCTTACAGATCAGCATGGAAACAAAATTGGATCAGCAGAAAAAATAGCCGCACACCATAATGGCGGCCAACTGCATCTTGCCTTTTCCATTTTTATCTTTAACAAAAAAAATGAGCTGCTACTTCAGAAACGCGCCGCATGCAAGTATCACTTCGCCAACCTATGGTCCAACACCTGCTGCGGACACCCCATACCAGGAGAAGAGATAATTGCTGCTGCCCAACGACGGCTCGTCGAGGAGTTTGGATTCTCAACAAAACTACAGCAGCGCTTTACCCTGATGTATGAAGCATATGATGAAAAGACAGAACTCACCGAAAAAGAGTTCTTACATATCCTTATCGGCAACAGCAATAAACAGCCATCACCTGACCCCACTGAGATTGGCGACTGGCGACTGGCAACACTAAACAATATTAAAGCGGAACTTGATACGACACCCGAAAACTATACGCCATGGTTTCGCTTGATAATTAAGCGACTACTGACATCGGAGCAGATGGCTTAGCCCACTGCTCACTCTTAAGCGATCATTTTTATTTCAGCTGATCAAGTAACTTTCGAACCTCTTTTGCAACAGCTGATTTAGGATAGTCACGAATATTCCTTTTCAACATCTTTATTGCCTCCTCACCACGTCCAACCTTATGTAGCGCATAAGCCACATGGTAGGCGATCTCTGGATTTGTCGGTGCACTTACAAACGCTTGCTGAAGCATTTGCAAGCCTTTCTCCTGCTCACCAAATTGCAACAGTATCCACCCATAGGTATCTACAATTTCAGGGGTTTCAGGTGCCAGTTCATAGGCCTTTTTGCTCAGCACTATGGCTTTTTTATCGCCTTTTGTTTGATACAGCCATGCCAGGTTATTGAGTATCAATAGATTTTCTGGTGCTAGCTTATGCACCTTTTGATAGGTATTGATTGCTTTTAAATCCTGTTTCATCGACTGATATTGCATGCCTAACATACTCAGTACGGCAACATTATCAGGCTCTGCCTTTAACCAGTCATTCAGGGTTGCAACCGATTTATCAGGCTTACCAATGGCACTGTATTGTCTGGCAAGAATGGTTGTAAGCCGGGCAGAAGGTTGTGCCTTATAACCTTTTGCATACATCTCTGTAGCTTTTTCCGGTTGTTTTCTGTTTTGGAATACCGCAGCACTTATCTCATAACCAGCCGATAGTTCAGGATGATTTTTGATGATGACATCAGCCAGTCTTGAGGCTTTATCATATTTACGGCTCTTCAGCTCCAAACCCGCCAATATAATCCTGGCTTGGGTAAAGTCTTCTTTTAGTTTTAATGCCTGTTTTAAACTTGCCCGTGCATTTTTTTTCTCATCCCCCATTAATTGCGCACGCGCCAACAGTAGCCATAAACCAGGGGCTGTAGCTTGTTGCTCAGTCAGGATTTCATAATTACGAATAGCACTGTTAATCTCTCCAGCAGCCAACTGCGCATCGGCAACAATTTTTAACACATTTGGATTCTTAGGGAATTTTTGTGACAGTGTATTGGCCAATGGCAGTGCTTTGAGTGGTTTCTTGAGATTCAAGTAGTAACTGGTCAACGCCATACCCGGCTGAGGAAGTTCGGGATTAAGTTGATATGCTTTTTTCAGCCATTTCTCAACATCTTCATGCTTCCCTTCTTTTGCAGCCAGATCCGCCATACCCAGCAGTGCACCAAGGTGCTTTTCTGATTTTGACAGGATTCTTTGGTACCGCCGTTCCATGGCTTCACTGTCTTTGTTGGCAAAATCAATTCGAACCAGATTCATCTCTGCGGTAAAAAAATCGGGATCAATAGCAAGTGCTTTATTAAACCGCTTTGATGCCAGCTCAGTATCGCCTTTATAGAGATAGGCCAATCCCGTCAGATTAAAAGGTATCGGACTTTTAGGCATTCTTTTTTCCAGTGCCTTACTTGCCTCCAGGGCCTTTTCATACTCCTTTTTCTGAAGGTGTGAAAGCACTAGCAATATATCTGCCTGAACAACACCCTGCCCCAGATCCACTGCTGATTTCAGCTCAGTTATCGCCTCTTCTGTTTCACCGCGAGCCAGCAGACTCATTGCCAGCTCTGTGCGCAATATCGCCAGATCGGGTTCGATGGCAATCGCTTTGCTGAGCATCTCTGCGCCTTTTTCCTGCTCACCGCTGTGCAGATAGGCGCTACCCAATAACGCCATCAACTGCGGGTCATCGGCATGCTTTGCTAAAGCCTGTTCCAGAACCTCAATAGCCGCTTTGGGTTGCTTCAGCTTCATTCTGGTTGCTGCCAAAAGCTTAGCCGCCTGGATATTTTCAGGCATTGCAGCAGCAACGCCTGATAAATATTTCTCTGCTGTCTCCAGATCACCCTTCGCATAACTGGTCATTCCATATAACCACTGACTCTGGATATGGTTTGGATTATTACGTAGCGCCAATTGCAGCAGCTCCGCCGCCTTGTCATAATCTTTACTCTCAAATGCCAACAGGGCTCTCAAATATTGAGCAGCCGGACTATTGGGGAATTGCTTCTCTACAATATCCAGGTCTTCAGGGACACGATCAAACTCTCCTTTTGCCAGGCGGATAGTGGCCCTGACAAGACGAGCCTGCAGGTGTTTTGGATTAATGGTGATTATTTTTGTAAAGTCCTTTTCAGCCTGGTCAAGTTCACGCGCCTGCCGCGCCAGACCTCCGCGAATCATCAGCGCCCTGATATTTTTAGGCTCCTTCTCCAACACCTGATTGACCAATGTTACAGCCTCTTCACGCTGATCCCGCTTTACTGCCAGCTGCGCCATGGCTAGCAGTGATGAACTGTTTTCCGGATCCAGCTCACGTGAGGCTTTGTAGGCTTTTTCAGCCTGTTCCAACTTATCAAGCCCTTGGTAGGCCAGCCCCCTTATAATCAGCAATTCAGCTTTATATTTGCCCGCATCATCGGCACCCGGTTTTACTGTTTCAAGCACCTCCTTATATTTCCTCTGCAGCAATAATGCTTGCCCCATCCCTTTTAACCATCGGTTCTGAGCAACATGCAGCTTGGCCACACGCCGAAACTCCTTCTCGGCTGAAGGGGCATCAGCCACTTTAAGATAGATATTACCCAGCATAATTCGGGCTTCAACATGCATGGGTTCGCGCTGCAGCACATTTTTCAGCTCGATAACCGCCGACCTCACTTTACCCTCAGCCAGGTATTTTTCAGCTTTATCCACATACTACTGCACATTGGGTGCAGCCAATAGATTGACCGGAAGCGTTAGAAATAGAGTGAGCAGAATAAATTTATGCCACAGCATGGCGTGCTTAATCATTTGTACTTACCTTCCAAAGTTGACGGCTTGCTAATCCGGTTAGATTTCAAGTTTATATTTACGCACCAGGTTATAGAGGGTTGGGCGTGTCACCCCTAACATTTCAGCCGTGCGAGATACATTATTATCAGTGTGCCCAAGCGCACGCAGCACGGCCCTGCGCTCGGCCTCTTCTCTCACTTCACGCAGATTGAAAGGCGCTACTTCAATATCCAGATCTGCAAGCTCAAGATCCTCAGACGTTATCTGCATCGTATCTGCCATAACCAGCGCACGCTTGACCCGGTTTTCCAACTCACGCACATTGCCTGGCCATCTGTAGTTTTCAATGGCCTCTAAAGCCACTTTTGAAAATTCATGCGCAGGCAGATTTAACTCTTGCATAAAACGCTGCAAAAAGGCACGAGCCAGCACCACAGCATCCCCCTGCCTCTCTCGTAGCGGTGGCACCGTGATGGTGGCTTCATTAACCCGATAATAGAGATCTTCCCGAAATCCACCCTTTTTTATCTGTTCAAGAAGATCCTGATGGGTGGCGCAGACCACCCGCACATCAACCTCAATTTCACGCCTGCCACCAACACGTTCAATCACTCTCTCCTGCAAAAAGCGTAATAACTTTGCCTGAAGAGGCAGAGACAGATCACCGATCTCATCCAAAAAAAGCATACCGCCATCAGCATGCTCAATCTTGCCGGGCGTTGTCTTGGCCGCACCGGTAAAGGCACCTTTTTCATAGCCAAACAGCTCACTCTCCAGCAGATTTTCTGGAATTGCTGCACAGTTGATTGCGACCAACCGTTTATCTGAACGATCACTCAGGCGATGCAGTGCTTTTACCAACACCTCTTTGCCTGTTCCGCTTTCACCCAGCAGCAGTGTGGATACATTGGTTGGCGCCAGTTTTTCTATAGAACGGCAGACCTTTAACATCTCAGGGCTTGCTGCAATCAAGCCCTCTAATGGCATTGCGGCCTGTTGCTCCTCCAACTGACGGTTCTGTTGTTCCAGATGGTATAGCCGTACGGCCCGTTCTAAAACCAGGTTCAGGAGATCAGGGTCAATCGGCTTTTCATAAAAATCATAGGCCCCTAGGCCGATGGCTCTGACAGCATTGTTGCGGTCGTTGTGGCCGGTGACAACGATCACCTTGGTATCTGGAGCCAATGCCAGTATCTCCTCCAGCGTTGCAAAACCCTCACTGGTTCCACCAGGGTCTGGAGGCAGCCCAAGGTCAAGGGTGACGACACTGGGTTCAAATCTGCGCAATTGGGCAAGCGCTGTCGTTCGATCAGCGGCCACCTCAATCTCAAAGCCTTCGAAGCTCCAACGCAATTGCCCCTGCAGCCCTGGATCATCCTCAACAATAAGCAGTTTTTTTGGTCTGTCGCTCAAGTTATTGCCTTCTGTTTGTCAGTGAACATAGTCTGTGCCAATGGCAGTACCATCGTGAAAACAGTCCCAACATCAGGCCTGCTGGAGACCAACACCTGCCCCCCAATGGCATTCACGAATTCACGGCACTCATATGCCCCTATCCCCATGCCCGTAAGGCCTTTGGTTGAGTCAAATGGACGAAACAGACGCTCCCTGATAAATGTCTCATCCATGCCTGAACCCGTATCATGCACCTCCACTATAGCCTGCCCGGATTCAGAATGCAGCCTGATCTCAACGCTGCCATCCGATGGTGTTGCATCCTGGGCATTCTGTATTACATGCCCAAAGACAGCACCCATGCGATCCCTGTAAGCAAGAATCATAACCTCTTCGCCTGTTCCTTTGAAAACAGGCGCAGGCTTCTGACTGGAGCGCTCCAGAACCAGATCACGCAGCATGCCATTGAGTTCTACTTGAGATCGGTTATCCCCAGGCATCGCACTACGCATTTGCGCCATTAACCGGCTCATCTTGGATACTGAGTTATCAATCGTGTGCATGGCATCATCAATAAATGCAGGATTATTTTTATGTCGAACCGCATTCTTTGTAACCAACGAGAGTTGTGCAATCAGGTTCTTCAGATCGTGGATCACAAATGCAGACAGGCGGTTGAATCCTTCAAACTGCTGAGCCTCGGCCAAAGCCATCGCGGCCCTGTTCAAGGCCAGATAGCTGGCAACCTGGCAACCTGCTGTTTTGAGCAGATCCATATTCTCCCAATTCAGGGGATGCTTCACCCGTGGCGTGGCCAGCAGCACAAAACCCTGTAGCTTTGTATCGTGCTGCAATGGAACCAATAGCCAGGCACGCTCCAGCTTTAGCAACCAACCAGGCAGCTCCAAATCTGCATAAAAGGAGGGGGCTTCACGGTACTCTTCGAGGTCAACCACCCACTGCCGTTGCTCAAGGAAGCACATGAGTGATGCCAGCCCGGAGCTTCCCTCGACGCCCACTTCGGGCAGATTCCAATGGGCCACATTACTGTATGCGCCATTATCCTCCCGCAACCAAAGCAGACCACCTGGACTTTCAACTATACCTGCCATAGCTGATATGGCCCGCTCTTGCAGGGGCCTGTGCCCCTCTTCACCCGACAGGATATTTATCAGGCAAAGCCACTCTTCACGATAGTCATAGCGATAGTTGAAAAAGTGCTTATTTAAAAAAACCTTTACCTTGGCCCTTAAAGAGCCTGAAAAAAAGATAGCCAGCAGTGCAATACCTGCAGCAAACAGGAAGGTAATTTGAAGTATTGCCCCCCATTCCCCGCCGTATAGCTTGACGTAGTAGCCAGCCACCGCCATCAGCAGCATATAGAGGCCCGCGCCAAACAACGAGGTGGTATGAAAGACCATGCGCCGGGAGACAAACAGATCAACTGACCATTGAGGATTACGCGCAGAGGCCACAGCGATCAGCGGCACAATCAGGGCATTGACAGCACCTCTGGCATACCAGATATCACCATCAATTCGCCTGAACAGCAGGGCATCAGAGAACAGATAAAAATCAAAGACGAACAGACCACCCAG
Organism: Gammaproteobacteria bacterium; assembly: GCA_024275295.1. Classification (GTDB taxonomy): domain Bacteria; phylum Pseudomonadota; class Gammaproteobacteria; order Chromatiales; family Chromatiaceae; genus WFXD01. The sequence continues at coordinate 6,473 of JAJRZI010000002.1, forward strand.
CCCCAGGCAGAGATATTTTATGCCCCATCTCTCATCAGCAGGGGTATTTCTAAACAGCTGTTCGATCAAGACCACGCCACACAGGGCGAGCAACACCTGGCCTAAAAACCGCAGGTCAAAGCCAAGATTAAAATAGGGGATCTCAGTATTAAACAGCAGGAAATCATCAAAGGGGATAATCAGGAGGATACAGAGAAGAACAACCAGTGTCCGAACAATCTTCAGTGATTTTGTGTACGCGCTCTGCTGCTCTGCCGATGGCAACAGCAACCTTATCAGGAAAGCCAGCCATGCAAGTGTGCGCAGCACCTCCGCAGCCCAAACCAGCGCCACAGGTATGATTTGATAGGCTGCCTGTATGGCTAAAACCGCAGCCCATATCGATGTAATCAGTGCTGCAAACAGCAGCATGCCACCTTGGGTTTTACCTCGCCAGCTCGTTATCAGCAATACAGCAAGGATAAAGAATGCGAATGCAGCGGCTGAATAGCCTAAAACCCCAAATTCCAACATTTATTACGGCATATCCATATCAATATTTTTAACACCGGCACAAAGCACTATTGCGCACCTTTGCCAAACAATACAACCTCAACGGTCTGGATCAGTACATTCAAATCAAGGAAGAGGCTGGCATTTTTTACATAGTAGAGATCGTACTCCAGCTTGCGTCGTGCATCCTCTGTTGTAGCGCCGTATGGATACCGCAATTGCGCCCAACCTGTCACACCGGGTTTCATACGGTGGCGCTCATGATAGTAAGGAATATCCTCAGATAGCTGATCAACAAATTCCGGCCGTTCCGGGCGTGGACCAACCATACTCATATCACCCACCAGGACATTGGCCAATTGTGGTAATTCATCCAGTCTTGTCTTGCGCATAATGCGCCCCAAAACTGTCACCCGTGAGTCATTTCTTGTTGCCCAACGCGCAACACCATCAGCCTCTGCATCTGTACGCATGCTTCTGAACTTATAGACGTTGAAGGGTTTTCCATTTTGCCCAACCCGAACCTGTTTAAAAAAAACCGGGTCTCGAAACCGCGAATCAATCAGACTGGCAATAGCGACCAACAACATGATGGGCGACAAACAGATCAGCATTAGAGCGCTCACAACAATATCCAGCAGACGTTTGCCATACTTTGCAAAAACCCCCATATTGAAGCCGTCCGAAAACAGTATCCAACTTGGGTAAAGAAGATCGATGTAGACACAGGCCGTCTCCTTCTCCAGGAACCCCAGCAGATCATAGACACGAATGCCACTCATCTTACAATCGATAATATCATCCACGGGCAGACGCCGACGCCGATCATCAACAGCCACTACGATTTCATCAATCCCCTCTTTGAAGGCCAGCGCCAATAGTGAATCACTCAGCTCAACCTGTCTCGACTTGGGAATGACATCATCCTTATCATGCAGATGCAGGAATTTTGCTATTGAAAAACCCACCCCCTCATTTTCCAGATCATATATCAAGCGGGCGTTCTTTCCTGTACCTAAAACCAGTAGCCTGTGTTTAAAGGCCTCGGCGCCAGCGATATGAATATAGATCTCTCTGATCAGCAACACCATGACAAAAGAGAACAGCAGCGCAAAGGCAAAGACACCCCGTCCAAGCGACAGCTCGGGAAAGACAAAAAAAGCCAGGGTTGAAGCCATCGAGGCAAACAGAAAAGCCAATCCAGTACGCAAAATAAGATCGGCCCTATCCTGAAGGCCACGTTGATACGCCCCCATTGACACCATCGATATCAACATGACAACAGCATATATTGCAGCAACTACCAATAGATGCTGCTCTAACAGTACCCGTTGAAGATGCCCTAATGGATACTGCACAAAATACCCGGCAAGCAATGCCAAAAAAAACAGCACCAACTCGACTACGCCGAGCAGTAGAAAGTGTCTTGATATATAATGTCCGAATAACCTGACCATCAGATAATGAATGCCTCATGCATTGGGCTGTGAATATTAAGGTGGAGTCGGTATCAAATACCCTGATTGAGTATACAAGACCACAACATTAAGAACCATGGAGCAAGGGGTCAAATAGCGCCATCTTCAACAAGGCAACCCTGATCCCACTAAAACCGCCTGGACGTACCACACAAATAAAACACGGATTTTCATATCAATACAACAACTTAACAAGCAACAGGGCTCAGCATGTTCGATATAAATAACACAAAAATTGGCATCATTGGTCTCGGCTATGTCGGACTCCCTCTGGCTGTGGAGTTTGGAAAGATAGTTCCAACCTTTGGCCTTGATAATAACAGCGCACGCATTGCAGAACTTAAAGAGGGAAAAGACAGCACACTGGAAGTTGATTCAGTCGAGCTTCAACAAGCCAGGCAGTTAAGCTTTACTGACCAGCCAGAGGGCCTGCGCAGTTGCAACTTCTACATCATCACCGTACCTACACCGATTGATGAGTACAAAAGGCCTGACCTCTCCCCACTGGTTGGCGCCTCTCAAACCCTCAGCAAATTGATTCAACCCGGTGATGTGGCCGTCTTTGAATCCACCGTCTACCCAGGGGCGACCGAGGAGGTCTGCGTACCCATACTTGAGCAGGGCTCCGGACTCAAATTCAACCAGGATTTCTTTGTCGGCTATAGCCCGGAGCGCATCAACCCAGGCGATAAAGAGCATCGCGTCACCAATATCCTAAAGGTCACCTCTGGCTCCACACCGGAGACTGCCGACTATGTTGACGCTATCTATCGCCGGGTCATCACTGTCGGCACCCATAAAGCCAGCAGCATCCAGGTTGCAGAGGCGGCCAAGGTGATTGAAAACACTCAGCGCGATGTCAATATCGCGCTAATCAATGAGCTGGCCATCATCTTCAACCGCCTTGGCATCGATACCGACGAAGTACTCAAGGCAGCAGGCACCAAGTGGAACTTCCTGCCCTTCAAACCAGGACTGGTAGGTGGCCATTGCATCGGTGTCGACCCCTACTATCTAACCCATAAGGCACAGGCCATTGGCTACAACCCTGAGATCATCCTTGCCGGGCGGCGCATTAATGACGAGATGGGTATTTACATCACCAACCGCGTTATTAAACTCATGATCAGGCAAGGCATACAGATCAAAGGAAGTAACATACTGGTACTTGGCCTGACGTTTAAGGAAAACTGCCCGGATCTGCGCAACACACGCGTGGTGGATATTTTGGCAGAGCTGGATGATTATGAGGCCAATGTAGATGTGCATGACCCCTGGGTGGATACCAGTGAGGCCGAAGAGGAGTACGGCATTCAACTGATCGAACAGCCCCAAAGCAACCACTATGACGCGGTTATCCTGGCCGTCGCACACCAGGAGTTCGAAGCCATGGGCAGCGAGAAAATCCGAGGCTTCTGCAAACCTGGAGCCGTACTTTTTGATGTCAAAAACACCCTTCCCGCAGCCGATGTGGATGGCCGTCTTTAATCTGGAGCAATAATGAAAGTATTAGTTACCGGCAGCGCAGGTTTTATTGGATCAGCTCTCTCGCTCAGACTGCTTGAACGAGGCGACGAAGTCATCGGCTTGGACAATCTGAACGACTATTACGATGTCAACCTGAAAAAAGCCCGTCTGGCCCGTATTGAGAATCACAGCAACTTCACCGACATCCGGCTCAACCTGGAAGATCGTGAAGGTGTGGCTGAGCTATTCAAAAAACACAAACCGGATCGGGTTGTTAATCTGGCAGCACAGGCTGGTGTCCGCTACTCATTAGAGAACCCTCTGGCCTATATTGACAGTAATGTACTGGGCTTTGCCAATATCCTTGAAGGGTGCAGGCATAACGACATCAAACATCTGGTCTACGCTTCCAGCAGCTCAGTCTATGGTGCCAACACCAACATGCCATTCTCTGTGCATCACAATGTTGATCACCCATTAAGCTTCTACGCCGCAAGCAAGAAAGCCAACGAACTCATGGCCCACACCTACAGCCATCTCTATGACCTGCCAACCACAGGGCTGCGTTTTTTTACAGTCTATGGCCCATGGGGCCGACCCGATATGGCGCTGTTTATGTTCACCAAGAGCATACTGGCAGGCAAGCCCATCGATGTATTCAACTATGGCAACCATCGCCGTGACTTCACTTTCGTTGATGATATCGTTGAAGGCGTCATTCGAGTACTGGATCAGCCCGCCCCCCCTAACCCCCAATGGAGCGGCAGCTCACCCGACTCAGCCACCAGCCTGGCACCGTACCGTATCTATAATATCGGCAACAACAGCCCGGTTGAGCTGATGCGCTATATCGAAGTATTGGAAGAGTGTCTGGGCAAAAAAGCGGAGAAAAACCTGCTTCCCCTGCAACCCGGCGATGTACCCGACACCTATGCCGATGTGGCAGATCTTATTGAAGATACCGGCTACAAACCCAATACCTCGGTTGAAGATGGCGTGGCGCGTTTTGTTGAGTGGTACCGGGACTACTATAAAATCTAAGCAACGGATTCCAGACAGATGCGCATCCTTCACACCATGCTCCGTGTTGGCAATCTTGAAAGATCAATCCGGTTCTACACTGAGGTACTGGGTATGGAGGAGCTACGCCGCAAGGATTATCTCGAGGGCAGATTCACCCTGGCCTTTCTCGGTTATGGGGATGAATCAAAAAATACGGTGCTTGAACTTACCTATAACTGGGGAGAAGAGCACTACGACATGGGAGATGGATTTGGCCATATCGCAATTGAAGTCGATGATGTCTATCAGGCTTGTGAATCAATGAAAAAGCAGGGCGGCAAGATCATCCGCGATGCTGGCCCCATGAATGCAGGGGCCACCATTATTGCATTCCTGGAAGATCCTGACGGTTACCCGATTGAGTTGATTGGACGTAGATCCTGACTCCAAAAAAATAGCCCGCTAAATGCGGGCTATCTCATAGCTGATGCTAGCCCCGCTATCAGTCGTCCCAATCACCCTCTGGGCCTTTATCTGAATCAATAGCAGCGCCTTTCTCTGCAATCTTCTCTGGTGTCCATTCGGCGGGGTCTTCGATCACCGTGCCTTTATGGCCAATGTCATAAGAGTTGGCCTTTAGGATAATATCCAGCGCAAGCGGTGCCGTATCCCTGGCATTAAAAACATCAACCAGCAGGGTATAGACAAAATCCTCTACCCGTTGCACCATCCGTTCACGGATCTCTGCAGGCTGACCCAGCAGGCGGTTCTCAAAAGGGAGGTTGAGCTTTTTGTAGTCACCTTTCTTCAACCCTTTTGCATCAGCATAGGCGACCATCTCTGCCCAAACAGCCTCTTCTACACCTTCGCCTTCAATCTTGATGAACTGCTCATTCTCATCCAGGATGGCATTGCCATAGTCGTTGACCTCTACCCCCCAGGAGATCATCTGCAGGGCAGTGGCGACATTGGCCTTGGTGGTCAGGGTCTTTGCCGCAATCGCACGCAGACGATCCGAGTTATTGCCCGAGGTGCCATGCTGCGCCCCGGAGACCTTGTAGGCTGTCAGTGCATTATGGATCTCTGCCGTCAGATCAACCTGGATGCCCGCATCGCTGGCCTCCAGCCCATGCGATGTGCCATTATTGAGTGCAATCCAGTCAGGGTGGATGCCATGTGCATTTAGACCCCGAATCAGTAACAGCGCCTCCTCTGCGGTTGAAAGACCATGCTTGCCTTTAATCTCACCCACCTCTGTTTCATAACCTGCCCAGGCCGGAAACAGTGGATTCAGTTCAATACTTGCGTTGAGATTATCGGCATCAGGCAGATGTGAGGCATCAATGGCAATGGAGGTGATACCCGCATCAAACATGGAAGGAATTTCAGATTTTGCCGCTTCAATATCGGCATCACCCTTAATACCGTAGTGATCGGCATGAATGGCTACCGGGACGGTAATGCCCATTTCGTTAGAATAGGCGTCGACCTGGCGCGCCATATTCCAAAGACTCACTGGGCAATAGGCATTTGCACCGCCTTCCGATTTTGCAATCTCTATAATGACGGCCGCATTGGCACGCTGTGCGGCCCGTAATGTTCCACGTACGGCAAAGCTGTTTCGCCCATTGGCCGCAATCGTAATGGCATTACCTTTTGCCAGCATGGCACGATCAATAACCTTTCCGCTAACCAGCAGCGCTTTAGAGTGGGGAAACAACTTAACCACGTTGGGTGGACGCCCTATTTCAAGTGCTTTCAGGTAATCCGCTGAGAATTCAGTCATTTCCGCCTCCAATTATCAGTAAGAAATAGATCAGGGTAATTGACTGCAACTATAGCAGGTCTGTGTTTGGATGCGGGGGAAATTCAGAGACAAGAAGGCCGGGGTTGGCATTTGCCAACCCCGGCCATAAAGATCATTTAACCTCATAAAGAGCAGCGGGTTTCAACTGCTCTTTTTAGGTTTAATTGATTTTGATCAGCTCAATATCAAATATCAGTGTAGAATCCGGGCCAATATCACCACCGGCACCACGTTCACCATAAGCCAATTCAGACGGAATGAATACCTGCCATTTAGCACCTTCCTTCATCAGCTGAAGGATCTGGGTCCAGCCAGGAATGACTCTGTTTACAGGAAAGCTGGTAGGCTCACCACGACTGTATGAGCTATCAAACTCCTTTCCATTGATCAGCGTACCGCGATAATGAACGCTTACGCTGTCTGTTGCTTTTGGCTTGCTGCCAGTTCCCTCTTTAATAATTTTGTACTGTAAGCCATTCTCAAGCGCTGTGACACCCGGTTTATTCTTGTTTTCAGCCAAAAAAGTAGCTCCTGCTTTGGCATTGTCTTCCCCGGCTTTTGCCTGCTGTGCTCTCTGCTCTGCCTGAAATTTTTGCATGACAGCCGCTGCCTGTTCACCCGTAAGGCGCGGGGTAACACCATCCAGCCCATCCTTAATAGCCTTGGTTAAGGTTTCAAAGTCAACATTCATATTTTGCTGCTTCATCTGGGCACCCGCCTGGTAACCCAGCACATAACTGACTTTTTGCTGATCTGTCTCCAGTTTGACTTCACCTGCAACTGTTGCAGCACTTAGTCCAAGTAGTGCGATAGCAATGCCGTATTTCATTTTCATAAGTTACCCTGATTTATTGATGAATAATGACCTGCGCCAGGTCTTTAAGGTTAGCCGGTTAAAACCATTTTTTGTTGCATCATACCTGATGATTTTAATCAGTTAAAATTCAGTTTAGTCAGACAAGTTTTTTTATTATTCAGTTCCTGATGGGGTGCCAAATAAGCAGAAAAAATTGTCCCATGTGGCGCGAATAAGATCTTCCCGCTCTATACCTCTGCTCTGTGCAACACATTCAGCCACATAGCTGACATAGCCTGGATAATTAGGTTTACCCCGATGTGGGACAGGGGCAAGGTAAGGTGCATCAGTCTCAATCAGAATCCGATCCAGTGGCACCTTCTTTGCAACCTCCCGCAGCTCCGCAGCACTTTTAAATGTAATGATACCGGAAAACGAGATATAGAAACCGAGATCCAGCGCGCGCCTGGCCATATCCCAATCTTCGGTGAAACAGTGCATCACACCCCCCACATCACGAGCACCCTCCTCCTGCATGATCTGGATACTCTCTTCACGGGCAGCGCGGCTATGGATGATCAGTGGCTTGTTGCAGGCCTTTGCAGCAGCGATGTGTGAACGAAAGCGATTGCGTTGCCACTCCAACTCTCCACCACTGCGAAAATAATCCAGCCCCGTTTCACCTATGGCAACATTCTTGGGATGCGCTGCCAATCTGACCAGTTCATCCGGCTCAGGTTCATGGCGATCCTGTTCATTGGGATGGACACCCACAGAGATGGATATCTGCTCATACTGCTCTACCAATGACAGCATGTCAGGATAGCTCTCCATATCAATGGAGACACAGAGCATATGCCCTACACCGCCTTCACGGGTCGCATCCAGAAAAGTGGAAAAATTGCCGTCGTATGGAGCGAGGTCAACCCCGTCCAAATGGCAGTGGGAATCTACCAGCATGATTTATTTCTTGGTTAATACAGTGGGTTACATGGTATGAGTGGGGCGATCTGATTTTAGTGCGCCACCCAGATAGCCTTCAATCTTGTTTCGAGCTGTGCCCTTATCCTGATCGCTGAACTGTACGCCAATACCCGCAGCTCTATTACCTTCAGCACCCATAGGTGTTATCCAGATAATCTTTCCTGCTACCGGTATGCGCTCAGTCTCTTCCATTAACGTGAGCAGCATGAATACCTCATCTCCAACCTTGTATTTCTTATTGGTCGGGATAAAAAGACCACCATTTTTTACAAACTGCATGTAAGCGGCATAGAGGGCATTTTTATCCTTTATTGTGAGAGAGAGGATGCCCTGCCGCCCACCACTTGGCATATTTGGTAAATTCATCTGATATTTTCAAACTCGTATCGTTGTTTTTTTGCTATTGGCCCAGGCCAGCAAAATACTTTCCAGTATCATAAGGCTATTCAGTTGTGAGCCGAGGGTTCGATTGGCTTCATAAACCCGATCCAATATTCCGTAGAGTACTTTAGAGTCTAGTACTTGTGCCATCGCCTGCAAACTCTGAATATGATCCGGGTTATAAAGTGACGCCGGCTGCTTTCCAAATTTAAGCCGAAGCATATCAATCAGCCAGCCATTCATCCAGTTCAGGACACGCGGGAGTTCAAGCTTGTCCCAGCGCCCGGCAATGGCTACAGGATCCTGCTTGCCACTCAACACGGCATGAAATTCATCGACCATTTTGGCTCTTTCTTGGAGCAACTCCGGTGCTGCAAGCGCTTTGGCAAGCAGTGGCGCGCCACTGCCCATCGCCAAAAACAGGGCGGGATCTCCCTGTTCTATCTGGGTTGCCAGCCATTCTATTGCCTGCTTGCGCGGAGGAATGGGAAAGGTAATACGCTGACAACGGCTTCGAATGGTGGCTGGCAGTCGCCCTGGGCGGCTGGTCACTAAAATTAGAATCGTCCATGGCACCGGCTCTTCCAGGGTCTTAAGCAGGCTGTTGGCTGCTGCACTATTCATGGCATCGGCCGGCTCGATCACAACCACCTTATAGCCGCCTGACTGCGCAGTTAACGCACCTTTATCGACAAAGGCCCGAATGGTATCGATCTTGATGGCTTTACCCGCCTCCTCTGGTTCAATACGCCTGTAATCCGGGTGATTACCCACCTGAAACAGATGGCAACCTCGGCATGTTCCACAAGGCTGACCTGAATCACTCAACGCACTACATAGCAGGGACTGGGCAAAGGCGGTAGCAAATTGGTTTTTCCCCAGCCCTTCAGCGCCGGTGAACAGCATCGCATGTGGCAGTCGCCCAGCCTTATGCGCTGCATGCAAATGTTGCCAGATGGCCTGTTGCCAGTGATAGGGCGGCATGCCTGCTGTGGCATTCATACGCAAGTACTCAAAAAATCCCCGACCACAGTTTTAATCTGAGATTGAACCTGTGTGAGTGGCAAAGAGGCATCTATCACTTTCACCCGTTTGGGGTCATTTTTGGCGATATCCAGGTAGCGCTCTCTAACATTCTGAAAAAAGTGGTGAGCTTCACTTTCAAAACGATCGGGGGCAGAGCGTTTCCCTGCTCTCTCCAGACCCATCTCGATGGGAAGATCCAAAACCAGTGTTAGATCCGGTCGCAGGTCATGCTGCACCCACTGTTCAAGAATCTGAATACGTTTTGGGTCAATACCCCGTCCACCACCCTGATAGGCATAAGTGGCATCTGTAAAGCGATCACACAACACCCAGGTGCCTGCGTTGAGTGCTGGAACTATTTTTTGACTAAGATGTTCTGCACGCGCACCAAACATCAGTAGCAACTCAGTCTCAGCGGCCATTCCATCGTGCTTATGCCCAAGCAACAGGTTTCTGATCTCTTCACCCAATGGGGTGCCACCAGGTTCACGGGTAAATAGAACCTGCTGCCCTGCTGCCTCCAACAGCTGTTTTATCAGGTCGAGGTTGGTGCTTTTTCCTGCGCCTTCCCCGCCTTCAACAGTAATGAATTTACCCTTTATCTCACTCATCTGGTTCTATTTCTTCAATTGGTATCTGCGCACTGCTTTGCGATGTTCTGCCAGCGTTTCTGAAAATTGATGGCTACCATCCCCCCGGGCAACAAAATAGAGCGTGGAACCCGCTGCCGGGTGTAGCGCCGCTATTATGGCATCGGCGCCAGGCATCGCAATGGGTGTGGGTGGTAAACCATGATTGGTATAGGTGTTATAGGGCGTTTTTGTTTTTAGATCACGCCGTCGAAGATTGCCATCAAAGGCGTCACCCATCCCATAGATCACTGTCGGATCGGTCTGCAGCCTCATTTTCTTCTGTAACCGTCGGATAAACACCCCTGCAATTTCCGGTCGTTCCTGAGAAAGCCCGGTCTCACGCTCTACAATGGAGGCCAGGATCAGGGCATCATAGGGAGTGGCTAGAGGCAATCCGGCATCACGCCGCTCCCACTCAAATTGAAGGAATCGATCCATTGCATTGTAGGCTCGCTGCAGGAATGATACATCCGTTGTTCCTCTGGGAAAGTGGTAGGTATCAGGAAAGAAACGCCCTTCGGGATATTCACCTGCATGGCCTATTCGCTGCATAATCTCATCATCTGACAGACCATACAGGGTATGGCTCAGTGCATTATCTTGGTTTATTGCATCCATGACCTGGCGAAATGTCCAGCCTTCCACCAATGTCAATGTGTGACTGATAACCTTGCCCGCAACCATGAGGCTCAACACATCGCGTGGTGACATGCCCGCAGCAAAAAGGTACTCCCCTGCCTTGAGTTGACTGGCCTGGCCTTCCCAACGCGCCAATATCCGCATATAGCGTTCATTATCCAGCACACCCACTGCCTTAAGATCAGCGGCCAATCTGTTGACCGAACTACCTGGTTCAAGAACATATTGAATGCCCTGTTCAGGGAGTTCAAGTGGTGAATCCGCAAAATGGCGAAAATCCATTGCCAGCCAGGCAAACAGAAGACTGGATATGATGATCAGCATTCCAAGCAGGCGGTGGGACATTTTAGTGGCAGCCGTTCATATATTCATTAACAGCCTGGAGCAATACAGAAGGGATCGGATCAAGGCTGAAGGTCTGACCGGAGAGTGCTCTTACAGGCAGGATACCAATCAATGAATTTGAGATAAACATCGCCTCAGCACCCTTTAAATCATCCAGACTGACATCCTTAACAGATACCGGAATATTCAGTCTACCGGCAAGCTCGACAATCAGCTCTCGCATGATGCCCGCAACACCACATCGGCTCAGATCTGGTGTAATAAGGGCACCCTTTTTGATCAAAAAGAGGTTACTCATTGTTCCTTCAATAACACGCCCATCACTGTCCAGCATCAGGCCTTCAAAAACAGCGGCATCACTCCATTCCGAGCGCGCCAGCACCTGTTCCAGTCGGTTGAGATGTTTCAGTTGTGCAAGTGTTGGGTTGACTCCCAGGCAGGTTGAACAAACACGTATCAAAATGCCTTTTTCCCAGTAATCATCTGGGTAATCAGGCCAGGGAGTACAGTAGATTATCCTGCTAGGTCGCGTATCTTCTGGTGCGCGGTACCCTCGCCCCCCAGAACCGCGAGTCACTATTATTTTAAGTACGCCCCTTTGATGATCCTTGATGACAGCTTTGGCTTCAGCCAGCAACTCAGCAGACTCAGGTGCTGTAATGCCAAGTCGTTTACAGCCAGCCTGCAACCGCCGGATATGTCGCCCCCATAAACAGGGCTGCCCATCTATTACGGCAATCGTTTCAAACAGGCCATCACCATACTGGATACCACGATCCAATGCAGAAAGCTGATCTGTTTGTACACCATTGATGAGCAAATTGATTCCTCAAAACAAAAGGCGCCCTGCAAGCAGGGCGCCTTTTGTAGGGCAAAGAGCTGTGCCAGCGTTATCCTGTATAACGACGGAAAGCCAGTGTGCCGTTTGTACCGCCAAAACCGAAAGAGTTGGATATAGCCACATCCATCTTCATCTCTCTGGCAGTGTTGGGTACAAAATCCAGGTCACAGGCAGGATCCTGGTTTTCCAGGTTAATGGTGGGCGGCGCCACCTGATCCCTAAGTGCAAGGATGGTAAACACCGCTTCGGCACCACCGGCCGCACCCAGCATGTGTCCCGTCATCGATTTTGTAGAGCTAACACACAGTTTGTGGGCATGCTCGCCAAAGGCTGCCTTAACCGCCTGGGTCTCGGCAAGATCACCGGCTGGTGTAGATGTACCATGGGCATTGATATAATCCACCTCATCAACATTGATGCCCGCATCCTGCAGAGCCAAGCGCATGCACTGGCTTGCGCCTTCACCGTTAGGTGAGGGTGATGTCATGTGGTATGCATCTGAGTTCATACCAACACCAATGAGTTCGGCATAGATTGTAGCACCGCGTTTTTTCGCACACTCCAGCTCTTCCAGCACTACGATTCCAGCACCGTCACTCAGCACGAAACCATCGCGGTCTCTGTCCCATGGACGGCTGGCGCCTTGAGGGTCATCATTGCGCGTTGAGAGTGCACGAGCCGCAGCAAAGCCACCCAGCCCGGTGGGTGATGTCGCCATCTCGGCGCCACCGGCAACCATAGCATCAACACTGCCGTGACGAATCATGCGTGCTGCCTCAGCAATATTATGGGAACCCGTGCTACAGGCCGATACAATGGAGTAATTTGGCCCTTTCAATCCATGCATAATGGAGATGTTGCCCGCTACCATATTGATGATATTGCTTGGAACAAAAAAGGGCGAAATCTTGCGTGGGCCGCCTTTTAAGTAATCGCCATAGCTGTTCTCAATACCCGTTATGCCACCAATACCAGAACCCACAGCAACACCAATGCGATGCGCATTCTCTTCCGTCACCTCCAGACCCGCATCCTTAATGGCCTGACACCCAGCCGCTATACCATAATGGATAAATTTATCCATCTTTCGGGCTTCCTTCTTGGTGATGTAATCGGTGATTTCAAAACCGTAGATTGGGCCACCAAAATGGGTGCTAAATGGTTCTATATCAAGGTGGGTAATTGGCTGTATGCCACTTTTACCAGCGAGGACATTCTCCCAGGATGTTTCCACGCTGAGACCAACGGGCGCAATCATACCTAGCCCCGTTACAACAACCCTTCTGTCAGACATACAATGCCCTCTCTAGTTTCTCAATCAAATTCATAAGGCGCACCCGGCTCCAGCTTCAGCACTTTAATCTACTACCTATTCGAATAAGACAGTAAAAGCCAAAGCATTCAGTGGCCTGCTTTATCAGACAGCCGCTTTTTTACTTACAAAGCAAAAAAGCAGGCCACATGCCATTTGGGCCAGAAAACCAGTTTACAACCAATCTATGGTTTTTCCTGATACCCTATTCCAACAATGGAGCAAAAACTAATAATCAGCTTGAATGCTTGGTAACGTAATCAATAGCCTGCTGAACAGTGGTGATCTTCTCTGCATCTTCATCAGGAATCTCAGTTTCAAACGTCTCTTCAAGCGCCATAACCAACTCTACTGTATCGAGTGAGTCTGCACCCAAGTCATCAACAAATGAAGCATCCAGGGTTACTTCTTCTTCTTTAACACCCAATTGCTCAACAACTGTTTCTCTAACCCGTTCTTCGATAGTGCTCATATTCTTTCAATCCTCTGGATGAATGGACGGCCCAACCTGTACCGCTGGGCTATTTTAGTAACAAATTCGAAAAGATAAAAGCACAACATGCTTTCTGCCTCTTTTCTTGGTTTTTTATTTAATCACTTTATTTTCATAAAGTTAAAGCAAACAACTAATGCTCTAAGTTATCTTAGCCTTAGAAAACTACCCCATATACATTCCACCATTGACGTGAATCGTTTCTCCGGTGATGTATGAGGCGTTTGATGAAGCTAAAAATATTACAGCATTTGCAATCTCTTCAGGGGCACCCAAACGTGCCAGCGGTATCCCCGCGAGCAAGGCATCCCGCTGCTCTTCTGGTAGCTCTTTTGTCATATCTGTATCAATAAAACCAGGAGCAACGGCATTTACTGTGATACCACGAACACCCACTTCACGTGCTAAAGATTTTGTGAAACCTATCATTCCGGCCTTTGCCGCGCAATAATTGACCTGACCAGGATTGCCTGTAGAACCAACCACCGATGCGATATTGATTATCCGCCCGCATCTTGCTTTCATCATGCCACGCAAACAGGCTTTAGAGAGGCGATAAATAGAGGTCAGATTGGTATCTATAATAGATTGCCATTCATCTTCTTTCATGCGCATCAACAGGTTATCACGTGTAATACCTGCATTATTAACCAAAATAGTTGGCGCAGAATAGTGCTCTTTAATAAATTTCATTGCCGCATCAACAGAGTCCTGATCAGCAACATTCAGCTGCAGCCCTACACCTTTTATCCCTGCAGCAGCAAATCGTTCACTTATAGCATCAGCACCCGCTTCTGTAGTTGCTGTACCAATGACAGTGGCACCTTCTCTACCCAGACCTTCGGCAATCGCCCGGCCAATACCACGACTGGCCCCTGTCACGAAAGCAATTTCATTATTAAGCATTAATGGTCTCCATGGCTTTTTCCAGGCTGGCTGGGTCGAATACAGCCAAGCCACTCACTGTACGATCTATTCTTTTACACAGGCCGGCAAGCACCTTTCCAGGCCCAGCCTCAACGATATATTTAGTTTCATTTCCAGTCATCGTCTGAATAGTCTCCACCCAACGCACTGGACTATACAGCTGCTTGGCAAGTAATCCCCGGATATCATCCAGATCAGTGGCTTCACCGACGGTAACATTATGAATAACAGGTATGGATGGCACTTTTATCTCAATATCTATCAAACGGGCAGCCAGTTTTTCTGCAGCAGGTTTCATCAAGGCACAATGAGATGGAACACTGACGGGCAATGGCAAGGCGCGTTTAGCACCCGCCTCTTTGGCTAAAGCTACCATCCGATCCACTGCACTCTTATTCCCTGCCACTACAACCTGGCCAGGAGAGTTGAAATTAACAGCCTCTACAACTTCAGACCCAGCAGCTTGCGCACATAACTCACGCACCTTATCATCATCCAGCCCCAGGATTGCTGCCATGGCTCCCACGCCTTGTGGAACAGCCTCCTGCATCAAACGCCCACGTTCCGCTACCAGTTTTACCGCATCTGAAAAACTCAAGGAACCGGCTGCGACCAGCGCTGAATACTCACCCAGGCTATGTCCTGCCATAAGCGCAGGCTGTGAACCACCATGCTCACACCATATCCGCCAAACGGCAATGCCTGCAGCCAGCATGGCGGGTTGAGTATTATGTGTGAGATTAAGCGCTTCAGCTGGACCTTGCTGTGTCATTTTCCATAGATCAAAACCAAGCGCATCAGAGGCCTCCTGAAAGGTCTCTGAGACCAGGGGGAAGGCATCCGCCAAACCGGCCAACATAGCGACAGATTGTGAGCCCTGCCCAGGAAAAACAATATTAAATTTCATAGCCATATCTTTAATATTTCAGCAGTACAGAACCCCAGGTAAAACCGCCACCAAAGGCCTCCAGTAACAAGGTTTCCCCGCGTTTAATACGTCCACTTCGCACTGCTTCATCCAAAGCCAGTGGAACCGATGCGGCAGATGTATTGCCATGCTCATCTACGGTGACTACTACATGATCCATAGGCATGCGTAATTTTCTTGCTGTCGCTTTGATGATTCTTATATTCGCCTGATGTGGAATCAACCAGTCAATATCAGACTTATTCATTCCATTATGGCCAAGCGTTTCATCTACAATGCGGCCAAGCGTTGTGACCGCCATTTTAAAAACCTCATTGCCGCGCATCTCTATAAATGCACCTGCATCTGCAAGCTGGGACAGCCCACTAGATACACCGGCAGGAACCTGCAGCAGCTCCGCATATTTCCCATCAGCATGCAGATGACTGGATATAATCCCAGGTTCACTGCTGGCTTCCACTATTACCGCACCTGCGCCATCACCAAACAGTACACAGGTATCACGGTCAGTCCAATCAACTATACGAGAGAGTGTCTCTGCACCAACAATCAATGCACAGCGCGCACTGCCGGTTCTAATAAAGTTATCGGCAATGCCCAGCGCATAGACAAAACCTGTACATACCGCCTGCACATCAAATGCAGCACAACCACGAATACCCAACCGCTGCTGCAACAGGCAAGCCGTGCTGGGAAAAATCTGATCAGGCGTTGTGGTTGCAACAATCACCAAATCAATGTCGTGAGCCTCTTTACCCGCTGCACTCATTGCACGACGTGCAGCCTGTTCAGCCAGATCACAGGTTGTCTCATCATCTGCTGCAATATGACGTTTGCGTATGCCCGTACGATCTACAATCCACTCATCAGAGGTATCAACCATCTCCTCCAAATCATGATTGGTCAGCACCTTCTCTGGAAGAAAGCCACCTGTGCCTGCTATACGTGTATATTTCACTTGGACGCCATCGAATTCAGTTGCTCTTCGACTCGAGAGGCAATGCGGCGAGAGACATCACCCGCGACCTCTTTCTTGGCAAATTGCATGGCATTTTCAAAGGCTAATTGATCCGCACCACCATGACTCTTAACCACAATGCCACGCAACCCGATCAGGCTTGCGCCATTATAGCGACGCGGGTCTATAAAGCAGCGGAAGTTTTTAAGAATGGGCAGTGTAATAAACCCTATCATTTTGGTAAGAAGATTCCGGTTAAATGACCGCTTCAGATAGTGGGTAATCATAGTGGCGACGCCTTCACAGCTTTTTAAAGATACATTGCCAACAAAGCCGTCAGTAACAACCACATCGGCACCTTCTTTATACACGGAGTCCCCTTCAACATATCCAATATAGTTTAGAGAGCTATTTTCCAGCTTCTCATGCGCCACCTTTACTTGCTCATTACCTTTGATCTCTTCATGACCAATATTGAGCAGTGCCACACGAGGCGCTTCAATATCTTCAACCGCAGCAACCAATTCACTTCCCATAACCGCAAACTGAAACAGATGTTCCGCATTGCAATCTACATTTGCACCTAAATCCAGCATCCAGGTATGGCCCGCAATGGATGGCACGGAAGCGATAATTGCCGGCCTATCGACATAAGGCAACATTTTGAGCACAAAGCGCGCTGTAGCCATGAGTGCGCCTGTATTGCCAGCACTCACACAGGCATCTGCTGCCCCATCTTTAACCAGATTAATGGCCACACGCATAGATGAGTCTTTTTTGGTACGCAATACCTTGGAAGGAGAGTCATCCATTGCAACCTCTTCCGAGGCATGATGAACACGCAGGCGACCACCTGCATCTTCACCCTTTAGATGCAGTTTAATAACCTCTTCACGGCCAACAAGAATAAGATTTACATCAGGGTCATGCTTGAGAAAATTCAATGCAGCAGGAACAACAACCTCCGCACCAAAATCACCCCCCATAGCATCAAGCGAGATGGTTATCCGTTCTGTCATCTACAAAAAACCTCGGTCTAACAGAGCGGCAGTTGTGATGGATTCAAAATAGGCCAATGCACAGGGAGAATTATTCGCCTTTCCCTTCAACGACCTTACGACCGCGATAGAAACCATCTGCAGTAACATGATGACGCAAATGGGTCTCACCAGAAGTGGGGTCTACTGACAGGGTCTCAGCTGTAAGCGCATCATGTGAACGACGCATACCACGCTTCGAAGGGGTCTTTCTGCTTTTTTGAACGGCCATGGTTATAACTCCTAATAAAATTCTAAAAAACTATTTCTGTTTCAGTTCAGCCAATATCGCAAATGGATTGGGGCGTTTGCCTGATGCTTCCAAATCAGCTGGCGGCGGCTCGGCCTCCTGATTTAAATCAGAACAACATTCGCCCGTTTTATGCCGTGGAACCTGCGGCAGCGATAGCAATAGCTCATCCTCCACAATATCCAACAACCGGATACGCGGCTCATCAAGGAGCAAAGGATCATAATGTTCCGGTAGTCGCTCCGCCTCTTCAGCGCTTCTAATCAGTGCAATATTCAGCTGTGATTCGACTGAAACAGACATTGGAGAGAGGCAGCGCTGACACTCCAGGACAAGGTCTGCTTTAACAAACCCCGTAATAGAAGCGCGCTTTCCACGATCTCTATCAAACACCAATCGCAGCTCAACCTCACCTTCAGCATCTGAAACAGCCTCTGCCAAGCGAGGGAGATCAACAATAGCAGCACACCCGGAAAAAACCTTTCCCAGATCTGCCATACGCCATGGATCTACAAAATCAGGCAAGCGTGAGGACATAAGCGCGGGATGATATTACGCAACGACAAAACTGTCAAAAAATTCAAGCAGGTTCGCGGAGTTAGCTAGCGCAGAATACCAGCTCCTACTGCCCACCAACCACAGCCAACAACACACCTGCAGCAACTGCAGAGCCAATAACACCGGCCACATTAGGACCCATCGCATGCATCAGCAGAAAGTTATGGTGATTAGTTTCTAACCCAACTTTATTGACAACACGGGCAGCCATTGGCACGGCAGAAACGCCTGCCGCCCCAATCAATGGGTTGACCTTGCCACCACTATATTTGTGCATTGCCTTACCCATCAGCAGTCCCGCAGCAGTACCCACACTGAAGGCAAAGGCCCCGAGCGCCAGGATACCCAGTGTCTCTACTGAAAGGAATTTGTCTGCTGATAGTTTGGAACCAACAGAGAGTCCCAAAAATATGGTGACAACATTGATAATCTCATTTTGCGCTGCATTACTCAGCCGCTCAACCACCCCTGACTCACGCAGCAGGTTGCCAAACATAAGCATACCGATCAATGGCGCAGCGGATGGCAGAAAGATAATACAGAGCACAAGCACTGAAAAAGGGAACAGAACCTTTTCAAGTTTGCTCACCGGGCGCAGCTGCTGCATCACCACACCACGTTCTGCCTCACTGGTCAAGGCGCGCATAATGGGCGGCTGGATGATAGGCACCAACGCCATGTACGAATAGGCTGCTACAGCAATTGCACCCAGGAGATCCGGGGCCAGGCGTGATGCCAAAAAGATCGCCGTTGGGCCATCTGCGCCACCGATGATTGCAATGGCTGAGGCATCCGCCAGGGTAAAATCAAAACCCGGAACCAGATTGAGGGCCAAAGCGCCCAGCAGGGTCAAAAAGATACCAAACTGCGCCGCAGCACCCAGCAACAGCATGGAGGGCATGGCAATCAATGCACCAAAATCTGTCAGGGCACCAACCCCCATAAAGATCAGCAAAGGCGCGACACCATTGGCAACTGATGCGCTATAGAACAGGTATAACATGCCTGGCTCATAGCCCAGATCACCCGCAAGCCATTCACCGGCGGCATGGGCTTTGCCGCTGGCACCCTTCCATGCTTCAGCCACCTGATCAATCGGCACGCCCAATGATTTTGCCAGCATCGCCAGATGCTCCGGGTTGCTTGAATGCAGAAGCTGATCGACCGCACTCTCCGCCAGACCCGCTGCCGGGATATTGGCCAGAACGGCACCAAAGCCAATCGGCAGCAACAGCAAAGGCTCAAACTGCTTTACAATGGCCAGATAGATGAGCAGGCAGCCCACCAACATCATGACAAGCTGACCCGCTGAGAAATTAGCAATCCCGGTGGAGTGCCAGAGCGATGCAAATCCAATATCCATAATGGCTACACCAACTCGATTAAGGTATCACCGACCTTAACGGCATCACCTTCCTTGATACAAATAGACGATACGGTGCCAGCCGAGGTGGCACGAACCTCAGTCTCCATCTTCATCGCCTCCAGGATGATAACCACTTCACCTTCCTCAACGGCCTGCCCTTCACTCACCTGAATTTTCCAGATATTTCCAGCCAGAGGTGATGTAACCGACTCCGCTGTCCCTGCTGCAGGTGCCGCTACTGCCGTGGCCGCAGGTGCTGCAACCTGAACATTTTGGACAGCGCCGCCTGGCGCGACGGAGACATCGTAGCCTTTACCATTAACAACCACGTGGTAGCTCTCCTGACCGCCTGCTGATGGTGCAGCAGGCGTTGCAGCGGCTACAGATTCTGGCTCGCTGCCAGGTGCCGGCTCAAAGGCATCCGGGTTGCCTCGGTTTTCCAGGAATTTGAGGCCAATCTGCGGGAACTGGGCATAGATGAGCACATCATCAACCACATTCTCTGCCAACTTGATACCTTTCTCATCAGCGATTTGAACCAACTCATCCTGCAATTTCTGCATTTCGGGCTGCAACAGATCACCAGGTCTGCAGGTAATAGGCTCGTCACCATCACCCAGAACCATGGCCTGGATCTCAGGATTCATCGGCGCTGGAGCAGCACCATATTCACCGCGCAGGATACCTGCGGTCTCCTTGGTAATACTCTTATAACGCTCACCCGTCAGCACATTCAATACGGCCTGGGTACCCACAATCTGTGAGGTTGGCGTTACCAATGGGATATAACCCAGATCTTTACGCACCTTGGGGATCTCTTCCAATACCGCATCCAGCTTGTCTGAAGCACCCTGCTCACGCAGCTGGTTCTCCATGTTGGTCAACATGCCGCCGGGTACCTGAGCCACCAGAATACGGGAATCAATACCTCTCAGGCTGCCCTCAAAGCTGGCATATTTCTTACGTACTTCACGGAAATAGGCTGCGATCTCCTCCAGCAGATGGATATCCAGACCTGTATCACGATCAGTGCCCTCAAAAATGGCAACCAATGCCTCTGTTGGAGAATGACCGTAGGTCATACTCATGGATGAGATAGCGGTATCAATGACATCAATGCCAGCTTCAGCAGCCTTCACGCAAGAGGCCGTGCTCATTCCTGTGGTCGCATGACTCTGCATGGCAATAGGGATATTGACAGCCTCTTTCAAGCGACTGACCAACTCACCCGCCACATAAGGCCTGATCAAGCCCGCCATATCTTTGATGCAGATGGAGTGGCATCCCATATCCTCAATGCGTTTTCCCATATCCACCCAGGTGTCCATATTGTGCACAGGGCTGATGGTATAAGAGATGGTGCCTTGCGCATGCTTGCCTGTTTTCAGTGCTGCCTTCACAGCCGTTTCCAGGTTGCGCAGGTCATTCATCGCATCAAAGATGCGGAATACATCAATACCTGTTTCAGCAGCCCGCTCTACAAAAGCCTCAACCACATCATCGGCGTAGTGTCGATACCCCAACATATTCTGCCCGCGCAGCAGCATCTGTTGACGGGTATTTAGCATAGCCGCTTTAAGCAGACGCAGACGCTCCCATGGGTCTTCTCCAAGATAACGGATACAGGAATCAAATGTAGCACCACCCCAGGTCTCCAGGGACCAAAAGCCTACCTGATCCAGCTTGGGGGCAATTGGCAACATGTCCTCAACACGCATGCGGGTTGCAAACAGAGACTGATGGGCGTCGCGAAGCACGACATCGGTAATTCCAAGTTTATTCTCTGACATATAGGGGATCGCTATTGAAATGGAAAAATTCGATTAAGGAGAGGTTAGTGGGTATCGGTATCACGGTAGCGTCTGATTGCAGCACTGATAACAGAGATCAGCGCCTTATCACTCTTGCTTGATATCTTTGTTGCCACATCAACAGCCGGCTGCTTGCTCTCGAATGAGGCTACCAGACGGGACATTCCGTTCATGGTTGCAACAAGCACGATTAGAAAGGCAAACACAATACCCATACCAATAAACATGAGTTGAATACCTGTCATCATCAGCTCAGAAAAGGGCATATTTTATTCTCCTCAAGTCACTTCAGTCCGTTAAAAAAAAACGGATTCTGCCACGGGCAGCCTTTTCTATGGGAATGCACTTTATTTGTCAAGCAACAAAAATAATGCATGTTTACTATCTTATTGTTTTAATTGGAATTGTTATTTAGACGAATTTTATAGGTTTTACCAAATAGCACGCTCACATTAATTTTGCCTATTTGGTGAACCCTCATATAATCCCAGCAGATTTATCCTTTACTCAAAGATTGCTCAACCTGCAACTTGCGACTCACTCTTATGAACATATCTCATCCAGAAAAGAGGGGCGACACTAGCAACCCTCGCCTAATCCTAGGCTCAACCTCACCTTTCAGGTGTGATTTACTAAAAAAGCTGGGGATCTCTTTTACGACAGCAGCCCCGGATATTGACGAGCAATCACTCCAAAATGAGCCACCATCTGAACTGGTAGCAAGATTGGCGCTTGCGAAGGCAGAAGCTGTTGCAACCCACTACCCAAATACACTGATCATCGGTTCCGATCAGGTTGCATCCATTGATCAGCAGATTTTAGGGAAACCAGGCAGTAGGGAAAACGCCATTGATCAACTGTTGGCAGCCTCTGGAAAATGCGTCACCTTTTACACCGGCCTCTGCCTGCTCAATAGCGCTAGCGGCCGAAAGCAGGTCAGATGTGAAACCTTCCACGTCTATTTTCGCAATCTGACGCGCCCTCAGATTGAGCGATACATCGACCAAGAAGAACCCTATAACTGCGCAGGGAGCTTTAAATCGGAAGGATTGGGCATATCACTCTTTGAGCGGCTGGAGGGGGATGACCCGAATACCTTGATTGGCCTGCCACTGATCCGACTGGTCAGCATGCTTGGCAACGAGGGCATTCAGATTCCCTGACCCATTAGCGCAATTGCGGCGCCCAGTCTAATCCCGACATACGAGCCAAAGTGCCAGCCATGCCTACGCCAACCCGCTGAGCCAATTTTTCAAACAGATTTTCAGCTGGCGTGAAATCAACAATCTTCTCCGCTCCAATAATTTCACGCGCCACATAGCTACTACTGCCTAACCCGTCCGCAAGGCCAAGCTTTACACTCTCTTCACCACTCCAACACAGGCCACTGAACAATTTCTCATCATCCTTTAAGCGGTCACCCCGACCTCTCTTCACTGCATCAATAAACTGTTGATGCAGTTGATCCAGCATGCCTTGAATATGCGCTTGCTCACCCTCCTTCATGGGAGAGAAGGGATCCATGATGCCCTTATGCTCTCCTGCCGTCAGAAGTCGCCGCTCCACACCCAGCTTTGACATCGCCTGCTCAAACCCAAACCCGTTCATCAGAACCCCGATAGAGCCAACAATGCTCCCTTTATCCGCGTAGATCTCATCAGCCGCCGCTGCTATGTAATATCCACCAGAGGCGCAAACATCCACAATCACTGCATATACGGATATACCCTTATACTTCTCTTTAAGGCGCGTAATTTCATCATTGATATAGGCCGACTGCACCGGACTGCCGCCAGGGCTATTAATACGAAGAATCACACCTTTGGTATCTTTATCCTCAAAGGCTGCCCGCAATCCAGTGATTACGCTGTCTGCACCTGCAGGCTCACCCGCTGCAATGACACCTTTCACTTCGATCAAAGCAGTGTGCCCACCATCTTTGGTAGGGACTGATGAAAACTTGTCGGGAACCATGACCACCAACAGTGTAATAAGGTAGGCAAAGGTTAATAACTTAAAGAAAATACCCCACCTTCTGGTACGGCGGTGCTCATTCAATGTGGAGTTCATCAGCTTTTCGAGCTGCTCCCGCTCCCACTTTCCTGGCTCAACACCACCTGTTTGAGGTGTTACTGGCTGCTGCATTTGATCCTGTTGAATATCACTCATGGTATAAATTCACATCCTAAACAGTTGTTTTTGTAGCTTATCAAGGTCTACTCGACAGCCAATCCGAGACTTCTGAAATAGCATCCAGGCAGCCCAGTGGCTCATGCTGTAGCAATCGTTCCATTGAATGAACCCCGTAACTGACCGCCAGCGCTGCAGTACCCGCATTGCTTGCCATTTGCATATCATATTCAGTATCACCAATCATCAGCGCATCAGCAGCCTGAACACCCAACTCATCCAGTATTTGCAACAGCATATCAGGGTGAGGTTTGGAGAAGGCTTCATCAGCACAGCGGGTTGCATGAAAAACCTGATCAAATTCAGTACTGTTTAATACCCTGTCCAACCCAGGACGTCCTTTTCCAGTTGCTACAGCAAGCAGATAGCCTTCTGATTTTAGCGCGTGCAGCACCTCTTTGGCCCCGGTAAACAACGGAGTTGGCGTCGTGTTTTCAAATAGAAAATGGTGACGGTAACGGCCTATAACCTCTTTTGCCAGCATCTCATCCGCAGCCGGGAAGAGCATGCAAATAGCCTCTTTCAAACCCAAACCAATAATATTACTGATACTCCCATCATCTGGCAGCTCAAGCCCAAGATCGGTAATGGCGGCCCGCATACAGCTCACGATACGTGACTCAGAATCCATCAGCGTCCCATCCCAGTCAAAGACTAGCAGTTCGTAGGCTTTCTGCATCCTAATTTTCCGATCTTAATTGCTTCAATAACCTCTCCAGGCTAGATTCAAGAGGCGCTTTTATGCATTGATCCTGTTTCTCATCTGGCCATCGGAAACGTAGCGACTCTGCATGCAGAAACAACCGTTTTAGGCCAAAGCCACGAAACAGCTTATTTGCCTTGGACTCACCATATTTTTCATCACCGAGTATGGGGTGACCTAAATGGGCTGCATGCACCCTAATCTGATGAGTGCGCCCTGTTACAGGCTTCGCTTCAACCAAAGTGGCATTTGGAAATCGCTCCAACACACGAAATCGTGTCAATGCTGGCTTACCCTCACTATCCACACGCACAACGCGCTCACCGCCTTGCAGCGTGTTTTTCAATAATGGCGCATCCACATCCGCACGCTGTTTTTCCCAACACCCCGCTAACAGTGCAATGTAACGCTTATCCATTTTGTTATTTCGCAGCAGCTCATGCAGGGCACGCAAAGCACTGCGTTTACGGGCAATCAGCAAGCAACCTGATGTCGCTCTATCCAGTCGATGCACCAACTCCAGTTGATGCTCTTCAGGCCAAAGTACCCGCATGGCCTCAATAACACCATAGTTCAACCCACTACCACCATGAACCGCGATTCCAGCGGGTTTATTCAGTGCAAACAAGCGCTTATCTTCAATGATCACCGCCTCCCGAAGCTGTTGCAGAACCCGTTCATGCGGCTTTACCGGCTGAGCCTGCTCCGCAATACGTACCGGAGGGATTCGCACCAAGTCACCTTCCTGCAAGCGATAGCTCGCACGAATCCGACCTTTATTTACCCTCACCTCACCACGCCGCAAAATGCGGTAAATATAACTGCGCGGCACACCCTTTAGGCGTCCAAGCAGAAAGTTATCGATGCGTTGCCCCTCATGCCCACCATCCACCTCAACAAAGGTAACAGCAGCCGTTTTTTTCTGATTATCTAACATTTTGTAATGATACCAGTTTCTTCTTTAATTGCTGCATTCCGGCAAGGCTGCTATAGTTGTCCGATGGTGAGCTGTGTTTATCCATAGCGCTTGGTAGACCCTCCCTACAAATGAACCTGTTACAAGATACCTGTTTTGAATGGAACGGGCGTCAAAATGCACCATCCAAACCAGAGCACACGCCGGATCTATACGGTAGGACTACCGTAGAATATGCGCCATGGATCGCACAAAGAGACTGAAGAAGTGGCTCCTGAAATATATAGCAACAAGCTATCTAGCATTAGGGTTTTGGATCTGCACCAAACGACGAGTTGCCCTCGCTTTTTGAGGGAGTATTAAAAATTTATTGCGCATGCCCTGCCTGCGCCCTGGATAGGTAACTGTACCATTCCTGTTTAAGCCCGAGAATTATGCCTCATTCAGCATAAGCTGGAATAGATTTAATGAATCTACCCCCCGGCATATCAACGAAACTGCTGATATAAAGCAAAAGCTTTCGGTACAGTCTGAACGCAATCCACGGCAGCATACGCAGAGCGACGCGCCGAGAGATACGGACAATATGAAAAGAATGCTGATTAACGCGACTCAGCCTGAAGAGTTGCGTGTTGCCATCGTGGATGGCCAAAAACTCCACAACCTTGATATCGAAATCCCTGGCCGGGAACAGAAAAAAGCCAATATTTACAAGGGCAAAGTCACTCGGGTTGAACCCAGTCTGGAAGCCGCTTTTGTAGAATATGGTTCTGAACGCCACGGATTTCTCCCGCTAAAAGAGATTGCTCGCACCTACTTTTCCAGCGAAGCCCTCAAGTCTGGAGGCCGCCCCAGCATCAGAGATGCTATCAAAGAGGGGCAGGAAATTATTATCCAGGTTGAAAAAGAGGAGCGTGGCAATAAAGGCGCCGCCCTTACAACCTTTGTATCCCTGGCTGGGCGCTACTTGGTTTTGATGCCCAACAACCCCCGTGCTGGCGGCGTATCGCGCCGTATCGAAGGCTCTGATCGTAGCGAGCTTCGGGACGCCATGAGCAAGCTGACCATTCCAGAAAACATGGGACTCATCGTCCGCACTGCTGGATTAGGCAAAAATGAAGAGGAGCTGCAGTGGGATCTGGACTATCTAAATCACCTATGGGCAGCCATCGAAACCTCAGCTAATGAACAGAAGGCTCCTTTCCTGATCTACCAGGAGAGCAACGTCATCATCCGCTCTATCCGGGATCACCTCAGAGCTGACATTGGTGAAATTGTCATCGACAACCCCAACGTCTATGACGAAGCCTGCGATTTCATCAAGCATGTCATGCCCAATTATCTGCGCAAGATCCGCAAATATGATGATGAAGTCCCGCTGCTTACCCGTTATCAGATAGAGAGCCAGATTGAATCGGCCTTCCAGCGTGAGGTTCGCCTCCCTTCCGGTGGCGCCATTGTTATTGACCCCACTGAAGCACTCACCTCAATCGACATCAACTCTGCACGCGCAACCAAAGGCGCAGATATTGAAGAGACCGCTCTGAACACCAACCTCGAAGCAGCTGATGAGATTGGCCGCCAGCTGCGTCTGCGCGATCTTGGCGGGCTGTTTGTCATCGACTTCATTGACATGACACCCGCTCGCAACCAACGGGAGGTAGAGAACCGGCTTAAAGATGCCATGAAGCAGGATCGCGCCCGCATCCAGATTGGCCGAATATCCCGTTTTGGCCTGATGGAGATGTCACGCCAGCGTCTACGCCCCTCACTGGGAGAATCCACCAGCCAGCATGTCTGCCCACGCTGTGATGGACATGGCTATATTCGTGGCGTTGAATCTCTGGCCCTCTCTATTCTGCGCATTATTGAAGAGCAGACGATGAAGGAAAACACGGGCCGGGTTATTGCCCAGTTGCCGGTTGATGTTGCAACATTTCTACTCAATGAAAAGCGTGAAGCCATTCATGGCATAGAACAGCGCCAGTCCGTACATATTGTACTGGTGCCAAATGCAGAGCTTAAGACGCCTCACTACAGCATTGAGCGCATTCGCACCCACGACCTCCCCTCTCCAGAATCTGACACTGCCAGCTACAGGATGGCAACAGAGGTTGAAAAAACAGACCCTGATTTTGTTAAACCCAGCAACATCAAGAGTGAACAGCCTGCTGTAAAGCGCATTACACCAGCACAGCCTGCACCACAACGTGCCAGTGAACCAAGTGACAACACCAAAAACGAACCCGGCCTTCTTAAAAAGATTTTCGGCGTCTTCTCAAAAGTAGCCGAATCCGCACGCCATGACCATGCCGCAGAAAGCACCTCTGCACCAGAAAAAACGGCTACCACTGAGTCAACACAGGACAACAGAGGAACCCAAGGACGCCGGAATACCAGTGGACGCAGACCCAGTCGCGGCGGCAGATCCAGGCGACCTGAGAGCAGTGCAAACCAGAGCACCAGACGCACCGACGAGGCAGGCAAGAAGTCACGCCAACCCGAAAAGAGAGAAGAAAACGCCAAGGCAGAGCAAAAAACCGCTGAGAACGGCACCCCAACATCAGGCGAGCAGCAGGCAGAACGACCTAAAACCCAACGCACCGGGAGCAGACGAGGTCGCCGTGGCGGACGTCGACGCAGGCCATCAAATGAAACGGAGCAAAGCAGCTCAACGGAAGCCGCGTTCATTCCAAACAGTGAGCTTGAACCGACTGTCCTCACAGAAACAGCACCCGACAACACACCCGCTATAGAAGAGCCACAAAGCGATGGCGAACAGAGCAAGGCACAGCCAGCTCCACGCCGCCGTTCAAGATCACGTCGCCCTGAAAGCCGTGATGCATCTGCAGCGCCCAAATCAGAAAACAGTGGTGATTCATCACAACCAGAAAAAACCATTACACCTCAGGCAAAATCGGCGCCTGATGCTGCGGCAACAATAGCTACTGAACCAAAACCCCAAAACAGGGTAGCCACTACTGCCCCAAGCACTGGCGCGGAAGCACCCACTGCACCTAAAGAGCTTAAGAAAGATGAGACCAAACCAGCAACAACTCAAGCAAAGCAGGTTGAGTCAAACAAGCCTGAGCCAGCAAATAAGCCAGTAGAAAAAACCGCTGCCACTCCCCCCAAAGAACCCCAAAAGCGGAAAGCAGTGCCTATGGCAAAAACACCATCAGACAAAAGCAGCTCTGCGCCAAAATTGCAGCAGGTAGAGACTAAAAAAACAGCTCAATCTGCACCTATAGCGACTGAAGCCAAGATAGCTCCCAAGCCAAAACCAGCAGCGAAGGCAAAGCCGAAGGTGGCGCCAGCAAAACCTGCAGAACCCATGAAACAGGGTGAGACAAAACCAACGGCAAAGCCAACCAAGTACCCAGAAAGCGGGCACAAGTACCCAGAAAGCGGGCACAAGGCCGACGCTGCACCAATAGAGAGACTTGCCCCGGCAGAAAAATCAGTTCAGCCTGAGAAACCAGCAGTTAAAACCGAAAAACCGGCCAAGGCTGAGAAACCAGCCCCGAAAGTGACTCCGCCACCAACCAGTGACGAATAGATAGAAACGGACAAACCGCCCCTTCAGTGAAGGGGCGTTCTTTCAGCTTATCAAAAAGAGTTGGTGTACTAGGAGTCTGTCGGATTTAGCGACGTATCCCTATAGAATAGGCTCATCGTACCAAGAAGAGATCGACATCACCATGTCAGGCAAATTCCAGCCCATCAATCGAGATACCGCGTACCTGTTGCCGCCCTCACTACAAGA
>JAJRZI010000127.1 GCA_024275295.1 Gammaproteobacteria bacterium
AGAAACTGTTCTTTGCGGGTCTTCTTGCGGAATTTCTCGAAGTTAGTATCGGCAAAGGTTTGTTGGCGCATGTCAGATTCTAGCGTTCTTAGGAGGATGCGGTATTATCGCTCAAAATACGGAATTAATCAGAGGTTCCCTTGATCTAAGCCGCTTTGAGGAATAACTAAATACTCATGATTTGTCTGCGTTCAGATATATCTTTGTCAACACCTCTCTTCCGCCATCACGATACTCCAGATAATCAAAACTTTTCACACGCGCCATGGCAATGCCTCTCCCATGATTATCAAAGATTCTATCCGGGCTGATTTCCAGATAATTCTCCCAGTCAAAACCATTGCCCTGATCCTTAATCAGGAAAGAGAGTTCATTTTCTGATAATTCAAACCGCAGGGTTACCTGTTTTTCCGCATGCTCAGGAAGAGCCAGACGCCGATCTATTTCACGCTGCCACTCCCCTGCACTAACAAGGTCGGTTTTTTCTTGATAGCCTATCCCCAGATTACCATGCTCTACTGCATTGATGAGCAGCTCTGATAACCCTACAACCACTCTACCGGCCGCCGGATCAATTTTAGCGAGGTGATTAGCAATGAGACGTCCTTCCTCTAAGGTACGAAATGAGAACTCACCTTGTGTTAGCAACGAAATTGTTTGTAATGTCTGTGATACTTCAAGCTTAAGATCAAGATGGCTATTAAAATCAGAAATGGCAGTCTTTACAATTGCCAGCATGGTTGCTTTATCGAAAGGCTTGGTAAGATAGTAATATGCACCCGCTTCAAGGCCTTCCAATATTTCAGCCTTTGCGGCTTTAGCCGTCTGTAGTATCACGGGCAGAATATCCAGCTCAGGATTGGCTTTCATGAGTGCCAAGACACCCATGCCATCCATATTGGGCATCATTCGGTCTAGAAGAACCGCAGAAAACCGATGAGGTGTTGCCTCCAACAGCGCCCATGCCTGGACACCATCTTCTGCCTGGACAACTTCGTATCCCGCCTCTTCCAGATGCTCTGTAAATATCTCCAGATTTAGCGGCTCATCATCCACAACAAGTACAACTTCTTTTTTACTGGACATTGCTGCTCCTTCTTTAACCCATCATACTTTTTTTAAGTATATACCAAGAAAATAAATATTCAGCTGTTCGCTATTTCTCTATTATTATTCGCTGGCTGCTTTCTCCATACCACCTAATGGGTAAAACCTGCTGGCAACTATTTTCCCATCTTCAAATTGATCAGCATAACCATCCATTGCATCACCAAGCTCTACCAGCCGTTTTTCCGGGTGCGGGTGAGTTTTAAACAATAGCGAGACAGCACTGTCATCAGCACTTACATGACCTATCTCCTGCAACACCGCAGGTAAGGCATAGGCGTCATATCCTGCCCTTGCAGCCAATACCACCCCTATACGGTCTGCTTAATATTCAGCAGTTTTATCCAGGCCCCTCGCCAGGATTTCAGCTCCGCTCCCTATCAGCTTGCCAATCGCCTGGCCTTTTCCCCCACTCCCTACCCTCTGCTTTAGGAGGCTGCCGCCCATATCAATCAACTGTCCCTGTTTTAAGATCTTCAGATGGTGCTGCTTAATCACATGACCAATTTCGTGCGCTAGGACGCCCGCCAGTTCGGCCTCATTATGCAGTTTTTTATACAGTCCTTTGGTCACTAAAATATATCCACCCGGCGCTGCAAAGGCGTTGATATCATCGGAATCAATAACCCCAAAATACCACTTTATCTCACTGCGGCCACTCTGCTTCGCCACCCAGGCACCCACATTATTGATGTAACGCTGCAGTTGTTCATCCTTCACCAGCGGGACAGCACCCAGCAGCCTTCCGGCAATCTCACGGCCTATTGCAACCTCTTCCTCTACCGGGGTTCCTTTCAGCAAACCCAATAAGCCTGGCTGTTTAGTCTGTTGCTGAGTTCTAGCCGGGGTAGCAGTCGGCTCTTTTATGACCTCTTTGACCAGCCCACCGAAATCAAAAGCATCTGCGGCTGCGCTTCCTATTATCAGTAATGCAGCCAAAAGCACTCGAAATATCATGGCCTGTCTCCTATTTCACCGCAGCTGGAATAAATTCAAGCTCTCTGGCAACCAGCTTTCCTGCCTGTGCAAAACGGGTCGCCTTTTGCTCGGAGACGCTAAAAGATTCCAGCTTTTCCACCTCACTGGCACTGAATTTTGCCTCTTTCAGCTCCTCCTCATTCAACCCTCTCACCCCAGTGGCTGAAACCACATTGCCCGTACCTGAACGGCCACTGGCCAGATTCAAGACCCCTTTGGCCTCACCCCCTGCTGTCGGTTTTGTCGCGACTTTACCTTTACGGATCTTGGACATCCTGACCCAACCCGTCTTGCCCGCACTTTCAACCTTCAACCAACCACCCTTGCGCTTAATAATCTCTACCGGGGAACCCACTTCCAACTCAACAAGCGAGACTGCATCCCGATATGGCTCATCCATCAAATCACTGGAGCGAATGATATAACCCGGTTCAGCAAACAGTGGGGCAACAAAGACCATTAAAACTATGTATATCAACCACTGAATCACTCTCATTATCTACTCCCCATATTATATAAGCCGTGGATTGCTTGGTGCACCAGCTTACGCCATACCTCCACCCGCCCATGCTCGTCACCATAAGGCATGGCACCCTGGCTATACCCCAGAGGCGGCATGGCCCCACAAACTATTGCACTCTCTTCCTTGATTATCTCCAGAAGTTGGTCGGTAGAGATCTGTTTTGATGATGGTTTTTCTGTGATCTCACTATTAACATAATAGATCAATAACAGGTCACCATAGGCCCGCCCTATCCCTGCCGGTTTATCGGGGAAAGCCTCGATAGTAAACCCCTCTTTCCTTGCATTGAGCCGCCGCTTTAACGCTGTAATTACCTTGCTTTCTGATAATTGTCCATCCACGCCAAGCAACACCACCACCAGTGTCTGCTGCCACCCTTTGGCGTCGCTCTCCAGCGTCAGCCAGACGCGGCGTTCAGCCAAAACCACCTCAGCATAGGCATAGACCCGTGCCAGCGAAAAGTAGACAAAGCCCGCTGTTATCGGCGCTGTCAGATCAATAAAATAGGTGGAGAGATTGAGACTGGCATAGGAGAGCGCCACCAGCCCCACCTGCGAACCTGCAAAAACACTATCAATCAGAGTGCGTTTGATGCCGGTCAAAAAGGCCAGCGCCACCAGCCAGATGAGGCTCAGCGCCACGGTGGCATAAATCCAGGGGTTAGAGAGTGAAGTGATCCAGTCACCATTTTTAAGGTTATCAACGGCTGTAGCCAGTACCTCTACACCCGGGTGAACACGCTCCATCGGGGTTGGTTTGGTATCAAACAGGCTCGGCGCGCTGGAGCCGATAATGACCACCTTGCCGGTAAATTCATCTTGCGGACGCTGCCGCTTCCGGCTGAGAAAATCTTCATAAACTGTACTGAACCGAACGGTATTGAACGCCCCCAGCCGACCACGCCAATTCAGCAACACATCCTGCTTATCCGGCTCCGCCCAGCCCAGCACCTCTGCCACCCGGGCTGGGAGGGAGGGTATGTGCCAGCCAAAATGGGGACGATAGACTGAATACTGACGCACAATACCGTCACTGTCTGGATAGATATTGTTGGTGCCCATCCGCCCACTCGCAACCACTGCCGGAAAATGGGGGAGGATAACCGCCAGCCCCTTGTCCTGCTGTGACTCACCGGGGATACGCCCCATGCCGGGGATCATAGCTGGCGTTACCTGACTGAGGCTATCATTCTGAGGGTTGAGCCGGAGCATGGGAAAAAAGGTGTTAGTCGTAGTTTCCGCCACCTCATTGAAATAGTCATCTGACTCTTTGTTGTAGACATCCGGGTCGCTAAACAGAATATCGAAGATAATCGCCTTGGGCTGCTGCTCCTCCAGATTTTCCACAAATTCTGCAAAGATCTGCCGGGGCCAGGGCCAGCGGCCATAATCCTCAGCCATCGCCTCCAGACTGCCTTCATCAATATCTACAATCACCACATCCGGATCTGCCCTGGGGTAGGCAATTCGGTTTTTCATGATGATATCAAAGGTGCGGTGCTGCATGCCTGCAACAAGATGGAAGCTGGTGGCATCCAGTACCACAAGAATACTGCAGAGAAAAGCCAAATAGAGGTAAAACCGCCCCTTCGAGCGGTAGACAAAATGATAGCCAAATTGAACCAGCCGATTAATAGATCGCAACGACATAAGGCCTCCCTGTATGTCCTCTGGTTTAGCTGCACACAGCTATTCTTAATTTATAGCCCAAAGTATAATCAGAACTCATCCGTCGGCGGGGCAACCCGCATCACCTCATCTACAGAGGTATGCCCGGCGTAGACCTTTCTTGCGCCACTGATGCGCAGCGGTTCCATGCCCTGCTTTAGCCCCTGTTTGCGAATCTTTTCAATGGTGCAATCTGCATCAATCAGCGCACGCGCCTCATGCGTCATACGCAGTATCTCATAGACCCCCATGCGTCCCATATAGCCTGTTTTACGGCACTCAACACATCCCACTGGACGATAGACTTTAGGCGGCAATGCCAGTTTCCAGGGACGGGTCAGCGCCGCCCATGCATCTTCAGAATCCTCCGCCTCTGCTTTGCAGTGCGGGCAGAGTGTGCGTATCAGACGTTGTGCTACCACGCCAATGACAGTGGATCGAATCAGATAGGGCGCAACACCGATGTCCATCAGCCGTGTAACCGCAGATGAGGCATCATTGGTATGCAGTGTTGAGAGCACCAGGTGTCCGGTCAACGCCGCCTGGATTGCCATCTGGGCTGTCTCCAGATCACGAATCTCACCCACCATGACAATATCAGGATCCTGTCGCATCAGGGTGCGTACACCTGCCGCAAAATCCAGGCCGATGGCGGGTAACACCTGCATCTGATTAAATGCAGGCTCCACCATTTCAATCGGATCTTCAATGGTACAGAGATTGATCTCAGGCTGAGCCAGCTGTTTAAGCGTGGAATAGAGGGTGGTGGTCTTGCCCGACCCCGTAGGGCCAGTCACCAGGATGATGCCATGGGTATGCCCCGTCATCTCTTTCCAATGCTTGGCATCCGACTTGGAAAAACCCAATTCTGACAGGCTGCGCACCAACACCTGCGGATCGAAGATACGCATCACCATCTTCTCACCAAAGGCAGTAGGCATGGTGGAGAGACGCAGCTCCACCTCCTGACCACTTGGGGTTTTTGTCTTGACCCGGCCATCCTGCGGACGGCGCTTATCCACCACATCCATACGCCCCAGCGCCTTGATGCGGCTAACCACCGCCATCATGATGGTTGCCGGCATCTCGTAGACGGTGTGCAAAATACCATCGATACGAAACCGGATATTGGCTGTCTCTCGACGCGGCTCTAAATGGATATCACTGGCCCGTTGGTCAAACGCATACTGCAGCAACCAATCAACAATACTGACAATATGCCGATCATTGGCATCCAGTTTGCCAGACCGGCCCAACTCCACCAAAGCCTCCACCGCATCAATCGAGGTGCCAAAGCCGGTGTCTATCTTCTTGGCCCTGCGCATCGACTGGCTCAGGCCAAAAAACTCCTCAATATAGCGGGCAATATCCAGTGGGTTAGAGACTATTCGCTCAATATCCCGACCCAGCACATGGCTCAGCTCCTGCTCCCACTCGCGAACATAGGGTTCAGCAGTTGCAAATACTGCTTTATCTTCATCAACATGGACGGGGAGAATCCTAAAGCGCGCAGCATAGGCTTTGGATACAACAGCGCCAACAGCATCCACATCAATTTTCAAAGGGTCAATGCGCAGATAAGACAGACCTGCATGATCAGCCAACCACTCTGTCAACCGCTCTATTGTTAGCTCTGTATGTGGTGGTGCTGATGATTTAAGGTGCCGCCCAGCCAACCAGATCAGCGGATGGATTTCAACCTTGGAGCCACCGATACTCTCATGCAGTCGCTGGACATTGTCAGCCTCTTTATGGGACAGCAGGCCATCTTTGACCATGGCTGGCAACAGCTCTTTGACATCCAGCTTTCGGTCAACAACCTCTGTATAATTGTTATCTTTTTTCATTAAACTTCATACACTAACCAATAGAAAAGCCGGAGAATTTCTGCATCGGCAATATCTCAGAAACAACCTCAATCACATCCGCCAGCTCTGGCCCCTGAGACAGCCATATCTTTAACATTTCAAGTGCCTGCTGTTCACCCGATGCAATAACCTCAACACGCCCATCCGGTAAATTATGTGCATAACCTGTCAGGTTTAATTGCTCAGCC
This sequence comes from Gammaproteobacteria bacterium, assembly GCA_024275295.1. Taxonomy (GTDB): domain Bacteria; phylum Pseudomonadota; class Gammaproteobacteria; order Chromatiales; family Chromatiaceae; genus WFXD01. The sequence goes on from JAJRZI010000127.1 coordinate 6,332, forward strand.
TGCTGCCGGGTATTGGCCCGAAAGAAAACGCCCTGAACCCGACCGCTAACAAGACAACGCATGCAGGCGTTCATCTCTATTTTGCTTCTGAGCGTTCAATAAAATTCTCAAGCGATTCAGCCGTAAGAGCACCCACTTCCCGAGCAGCAACCTCGCCTTTTGGATTGATTAAAAAGGAGGTTGGCATCCCAAATACTGTCCCAAAGGGTGTATTAACGGCCATATCTACTTGAGCTATAGGATAGGTAACTGCTTTACTCTGCAAAAAACGACGCAACTTATCCAGCTTGATACTCTCCATATTCAAGCCTAACACCACGGCTTTATTCTCTTTATGCCTGTTATGGAACGCCTCAAGCTCAGGAAGCTCTTTTACACAAGGCATACACCAGGTTGCCCAATAATTTACCAGTACCCACTTTCCACGATAATCACTTAAGCGAAGCGCCTTTCCATCAATATCAACAGCACTAAATTTAACAGGTTCTGCCTGAACCAGGGATTGCAATAAAAAAAGACAAAGGCCTGCCCCTAGGACTGCAGATTTAATAACGCTCACTATTCCTCCAATAAGTACGCATAAAGTATAGTCTGCATTTTGCGTATATAATTCGCTAAATACAATAATTTACATGAAATAGCATCTGAATTTACAGGCAGACACTTGGATCCAGTGATGACAGACCCGACACAAAGCCAAACAAAGAAACAAGGCCCGCCAAGCACTCTACAGCTAACTGTTCCTGCTCAAGATGCTATTGAAAGTCCAAACGTTGAAACAGATCACCTTAGACTGGTCGAGTGGATCAATAATTTGCCCTATGCAAATCCACTGTCAACTGCCGCCGCATTGTATGAATCGATCTACCAGCTGAATAGATTTCCGGGAACGCTAAATCACCGTTATGAATTGGTAAATTGCTACCAGCCCCCCTTTGAGGTTATCTATCAGTCCGCACGACAAGCCACCCAGCAAACAGGGGCTCAGAGCAGATTAAAAAAAACCGATATAAGCCCAATAGCCATAAAGATCAGCATTGAACTTGCCTATAGCTACAAACTCATCATTAACGAGCATCTCCAACTTAACAATATACATAGACATCAACAGCAGTTTAACCGTGCCATCTATTCAGCAATGAAAGCCATTACACTTGAGTTGATGCTGGAATATTCAAATCTTGTACCTGATTCAAAAAAAGCATGGCGTGAGCTTTTTCAACTCTACACCCTGGCTGAACAATATAATTTAGAGAAGATACCAATAGAGGAAGGCATCTCTATTGATCTGCTGTTTAAACAAATCCTTCTCATCGCCATCATTGACCCATATCATCTTCTAAAAGGAGAGGTCTGGTTCTGTTACAACTACCTTACACACTGGGCTATAAAGTCTGAGTTACATGCATCGACCACAGTGCCTGATAACATTACTGGGCTATTCCTGGTTGATCTGCAAGCCCTGCATCCACCAAAACCACCCGAACCAAACTCAAAATTACTGCCTAAGCACCATCGGTTACTGCATGTTAATTCACTTAACCTGGTGATCCATCAGCAACGAAAACAGCTGCTAACCGATGAAAGCGTTGAGGTAAAAGGAACTGAAGGCATATCAAAAGAGCAGGCAGAGCAGATGTTTCGTCACATGCTACTTGCGTGGCATGTACGTCCCACCCGTCGAAGCGAGAGGCATGAAAAGTATGGATCATACCTCGTCACCTATGGCCTGAGCGCCATTAACCACTTTCTTAAGCAAGGCAAACTCACACAGGAAGATGAGACATCGGTGGAGGAGTCAATGGATAGTGACATCCTAACACTGGGAGATACCGCATCATTCTGCCGAACAAACAGACACTTTCAAGTCTATTCATGGCGCATATTCAACAAAAGCAGTGGCGGCATTGGCATTATAGTGCCCCCCCCATTCCCTAAAGAGGTACAGGTCGGTCAGTTGATTATGATTGAACTTGATGCCAATACAGAGACAAAACAGTTAAAAGCAGGCATTGTTCGCCGAATGATCGAGCGTGATGCCAATACCCTGGAAATTGGCATACAGTTTTTACCCGGTAAAATAGCGCCCATATCCATTCGCCCCCATTTTTATGACCAGGAGATCACAGCTGACTTCCAACATGGAATACTTATAGACAGGGGCCCAAAAACACCGCAGGCGCTTATCACACCACACGGCATGTATAAACAGCAACGTGAATTTGTACTGGACAACAATAACTTAGTTCAACGGATCATATCGGATGAGATTATAGAAACCACACCTGTTTTCGACTGCTTCGACTACCACAAAGTAAAGCTTCATCAAACATAGCTTTTATTTGGTTTCTTTATGAAATATATCCTTGTTCTATACTACAGCCACCATGGTTCCACCTCAGGGATGGCCCGTCACATTGCACGCGGTGTCGAGGAACAGAGCGGTATTGAAGCTAAAATACGTACCGTTCCTCCTGTCTCCACCGTCTGCGAAGCTACAGAGAAGAGCATTCCGGAAAGTGGCCCACCTTACGCCACACTTGATGAGCTGCAACATTGTTCAGGCTTGGCGCTTGGGAGTCCCACCCACTTTGGAAATATGGCGGCCCCCTTAAAATACTTTTTGGATTGCACCACCCCCTTATGGTTATCCGGTGGCCTAATAGGAAAGCCTGCTGCTGTTTTTACATCGGCATCCAGCCTGCATGGAGGACATGAGACAACACTCACTTCGATGATGCTGCCGCTGTTACATCACGGGATGATTTTACTCGGCCTGCCCTACAGTGAGGTCAGACTCCTGCATACAAGCACTGGCGGCACACCCTACGGGCCAAGCCACTTTGCCACTGTTGAGAACAGTTCAGTATTAAGTGAAGATGAACAACTACTGTGCCAATCTCTAGGGAGAAGATTGGCCAATACGGCCGTAAAACTCGATACCTGAATCAACCGTGTGAGGGATCAATACGTTCAAGAAAACTGCCACCAATTTGAAAGAGAAAGATAAAAAGCCTAACGCCCATCAGCCCAGGAAAGAATATCCCAAAGCTCCAATAGATCACGCCAAGGCATAAAAGCACCATGCTGCCCAAAAAACTTGCCGAAAATAACCAAAAAAACAGGATCAGCCCACTGCCTTGCTGAACCTCAACCCACTCCGTCAACCACGGCCTGATGGCTTCAACCCGTGCTATTAACCCTTGTTGCTGATTTTCAGTACTCATAACAGCGCCCCTATTGATTCATGAGATAACTCTCATTCTTATCAGGGTTAGCGGCAGCTTTCCCACTCTTTTTAATAATAAAGGAAGCAAATGTGATCCCACACACAGAAAAAGAGCATAACCAGGCTTACTTTAATCCCTATCCCTCAATAGACCTGTTAGACACTTCTTAATTGACTTAAAAAGTAGGTTTTTTTATCCTAAACACTATCACTCAACCCTGACTTTCTGCTTTTAACTTGAAAATCACAGGGTTACAAAAAACACCCGATGATACTACCACCAACTTCACGCTCAGCCGATTAGTATTCCCGAGCTAAACCAACATGATATTTTTGAGGATTTATGGTTCAAATCAAAGATTTTGAAACCCTGCTTGAGGCCACACGCCAACAACAGGAATCTTTCCAGCTTCTATTTGTTTTCGCCAAGAGCGCCCTGCCCCCGGAACACTCTGAGGAGGAGGCCAAGCGCTTCAAATCAGGACGTGGCGGAGAGTTAACCCCCATGATGTGCGTTGACAAAAGCCCTGATGAACTCACCAATTTTAAAGCACTTGCATTAGAGGCGGAGAAGGTCTTTATCGACTGGCAAATGGTGTTTACCGGCGCACTACCCGGCACAGTGGGATCGCCACCCAGCAAGGCAGAGATTGACGACGCACTCAAGAATATGGTTCAGGCAATACAGTTTGGTGGCGATATGTCTGGCTACCTGATATTCGATAAAAACGGTGATCCAGTCCGCATCGTTTAATCTTGCCCCCATCCAACTTGTACCAAAATTAGTCTTGTCTAAAACTCATCTTTGGATAGAATAGGCGCCTCGGAAAGGTGCCCGTCAGGGTTAAAAGGGAACAAGGTGCAGCTGCTCGCCGCAAGTCCTTGACTGTCCCCGCAACTGTAAGCAAGTAGTCCGGTTACACAAACGCCACTGATCAAAAGATTGGGAAGGCTGTGCCGGATGTCGATCTGCAAGTCAGGAAACCTG
>JAJRZI010000128.1 GCA_024275295.1 Gammaproteobacteria bacterium
AACCCGAAGGGCTGGGACTATTTTTCCACCCAGCTGCGTTATCATTCGCTCATGTAGAGTTACTACACCTCACTCATTCTGCCTTGCTGGGTGAAAAAATAGTCCCAGCAGAGTCAATTGGATTAGTGTTAACAGGCCCTAGTAGCCCACATACACCTGCGGCAAAATGCCGCGCGACACTTTACCGCATTCCCAGCGTTTACTTCCTGCTCTAGCATCGCCCCCTGATTCGGTGAACAGAATCACCCGATACAATAAAAACCACTCAAGGCAAGAAGTTCATTAAATACAAAAAAACACCCCTGGCGCTTGCGCTCTCTTTTGCTCTCTCCCCCTGTTTTTCCGTAGCCGCTGAGGCTGTATCCGAGCTGGATGAGCTGGTGGTGGAGGGTGAAGCAACCCAAGCCCCAACCACTCACTACACCAGCCCAAGCACAAGAATTACCGATATTGAGGCTGAAAGCATTAGCGTGACCACGGTAGAAGACTTCATCAAATATGAACCCAGCATGGTGGTACGCAAACGCTATGTCGGCGACTCCAACGGCACAGTCGCCATGCGTGGTTCAAACATGTTTCAGACCACCCGTACCATGGTCTATGCCGATGGCTTGCCACTGCACTATCTGCTACAGACTCGCTACAGCGGCGCACCCCGCTGGTCACTGGTCGCACCGGATGAGACCCAGGCTGTAGAGGTGGTCTATGGGCCATTTTCCGCAGAGTACAGCGGTAACGCCATGGGCGGTGTAATCAATATTGAAACCAAACTACCACAGGAGAGGGAGTTTCATGCCGAGGCCAGTTATTTTGCACAGGATTATGACCACCTGGGCACAGACAAGACCTTTGAAGGCAACCGTGAGTTTTTCTCCTACGGTGACAAATACGGTGACCTGAGTCTCTACCTGTTTCACAGCCGGCTGGAAAACGAGAGCCAACCCCAGAGCATCCGCTACAACACCAGCAAGGCACTTGCGGGTGGCGAAACTGCGGTAACAGGGGCTTTTGCCGGGCAGAGCGCAACCGGAGGCTCCATCATAAATTATGCAGATTCTGGGGGTGAGGATGTCGCCACCAATCTAACCAAGCTCAAGCTGGGCTATGAGTTTGGCGACTGGTTTGCACGCTTTACTGTGGCCTATGAGGACAGAGACAAAGATACAAATCCCAACAACTATCTTGTTGATGGTACCGGCACCCCCTTTTGGAGTGGCGAGGCCTCATTCAATGGCCAGGCGGTTACGGTCAAGCGCAGCCATTTTGCCGTTAGTGATCAAAACCGTGAAACACTGCTGGTCGGTGTCGGGCTGGAGGGGCCACTGGGCACCAGCAGCTGGACAGTGGATGCAGATTTCAGCTATTTCGATGTGCTGGAGGATGAGACACGCAAGTCTGATGAAAACCCTGCTGATCCAACCTATGACCGTTCTGGCCGCGTAACAGAATTTGATGATACAGGTTGGGAGACCTTTGACCTCAAAGCACGCACAGATCACTTTTTAGGGCGGAATGATATGAATTTTGTCGGTGGTTACCACTATGACCACTACAGCCTGGAGATCCATAGCTACAACTCCAATAACTATACGGCAGGTGAAAAGACCTCACGGAAGCAGTCTACCGGTGGTGATACCTTCACACATGCCATCTTTGGCCAGTGGGGTTGGGATTTTGCCCCGGCATGGGATGTTGCCCTGGGCGCCCGCTATGAGCATTGGAAGATGGAGGATGGCTTCTACTACAAATGGGGCGGTGACATGGAGGATTATAAAGATCGTACGGAGCACGGCTTCTCGCCCAAGTTCTCTCTCGGTTTCACACCGGAAGGGCCATGGAAATACCGTTACTCTCTGGCCAAGGCCTACCGCTTCCCCATTGTTGAAGAGCTCTACAAGAATGAAGAGGCCACCGACAGCACCAGCATTGCAGACGCTGATCTGAAGCCAGAGATCGGTATCCACCACAACCTGATGGCGGAACGCAGCATCCCCGGCGGCTTCCTGCGCATCAATCTCTACCATGAAGTGATAGATGATGTAATCTTCCAGCAAAGAATTACACTGCCAGATAGCAGCACCGTCTCCTCATTCCTGCCTATCAACGAGGTCACCACCACCGGCGTAGAATTTATGGTACAGCAGAGCCGGGTATTCGATACCGATCTGGATGTACGATTCAATGTCACCTACACCGACAGTGAAGTAACAGAGCACGATGCTGACCCCAGTGTCGAGGGCAACACCATGCCACGCATGCCAGACTGGCGCAGCAACCTGCTGCTGACCTATCACATCAACTCAATGTGGGATGCCTCTACCGGTATCCGCTATGCCAGCAACAGCTACGGCCGGCTGGATAACACGGATGATGTGGATAATGTCTTTGGCGCACAGGACAACTACACCTTCGTTGATCTGAAGGTCAACTTTCGCCCCACCAAAGAGAGCCGCATCGGCTTTGGCATCGACAACGTCACCAATGAGAAGGCCTTTGTCTACCACCCCTGGCCACAGCGCTCCTTCTACATGGAAGGCAGCATTGATTTCTAAATTAAATGCAACCAAATGGCTGACAGGGCTGGCGCTATTGCTAGCCCTGTCGGCCGTTCAGGCTGCCAAACACAAACATGCACCAACACACAGTCTGCTTGAGGCGTGCCAGGGGGCATCTGTACTGCCATCACCCAACTGTGGGCTAACCCCAACCCCAGCCTTCGACAAGGATGGAAAGCTATGGCTCGTGTTTGTACAGAATAGCCATATCTACATAACCCACTCTAGTGATCTGGGACAGACCTTTGCGCCACCCATCACCGTCAACCGGGTGCCTGAGGCCATCTATCACGATGGGGAGAACCGGCCCAAGCTGGTGATTGGCCCTCAGGGCGAGATCTATGTTTCATGGAGCCAGAAGGCCCCAGGGCGTTTTTCAGGGCATATTCGTTTCACCCGCTCCCTCGATGGGGCTAAAAACTTTGACGACCCTCTGACAGTCAATGATGATCTTGCACCCATCGGCCACCGCTTCGACACCATGGCCGTTGATAGCCAGGGGCGCATCTATATTTCCTGGGTCGATAAACGTGACCTTACCAAAGCCAAACAGTCTGGCAAGGCGTATGCCGGTGCGGCCATCTACTATGCGCTATCAGAAAACCGGGGCAAAAGTTTCGCCTTCAATCGCAAGGTGGCCGACCACAGTTGCGAGTGTTGCCGCATCGCTATGGCTCCAGATAATGATGGCCAGATAGTGGCTCTCTGGCGCCATGTCTACCCGGTCAATATCCGGGATCACGCCATCATCCGGCTGGGGGCAGAGAGCGCTCCAATAAACGGTCAGCCCATTCGCGCAACAGATGATGGCTGGATGGTTGAAGGCTGCCCCCACCATGGGCCTGATCTGGCGCTGGGCGACGAAGACAAGGCGCACATGACCTGGTTTACCCAGGGAGAGAAAAACCGCGGCATCATGTACGGTCGCTTTGACCTGACCAGCAACACCCTTGAGACCCAGCATTCCATTGATGCCTCCAGTACGGCATCACGCCCCCAGGTGGCCGTGATATCGAACCAGGTATTCGTAGCCTGGAAGTCATTCAACGGCACAGCTACCGCGCTGCAGATAAAATCTTCCAGCGACAACGGCAGCAGCTGGAGCGCTCCACGCACCCTGGCAACAACCGCCGATGGCTCGGATTATCCGATCCTGCTCTCCCATGGCAAGCGGCTCTTCGCCTCCTGGCATACACGCACTGAAGGGTATCGTCTGATACCGGTAGCCACAGATGCTGCTCCGTAGGCTGGTGGTAAAAGGCTGCCTGCTGTTTCTGCTGCTACTCCCTGGCCTGGCAGCGGCTGGGTTCCACCCTTTTTCCAGCGAGAGCCTCGACGAGATCACCGCAGCCCGCGAAGGGCGGCCATTTTTGCTGCTGCTCTGGTCGGTCGATTGCCCACCCTGCCTGAAGGAGCTGGAGGAGATCAGCCGGCTCTACCCCCGATTTGCGCCGGATGGGCTAGTGCTGATCTCCACCGACAGCACAGATTATGCCGATGACGCACAGCAGATTCTGACCCGATATGGATTGGCCGATGCCGAGAACTGGCGCTTTGCAGGCAGTTTCCCCGAGCGCCTGCGCTACCGGATCGACCCCAACTGGTACGGTGAACTGCCCCGGGCCTATTTCTACAACGCCAGACACGAACGGATCGGCAAAAGCGGCACGCTGAGCCGTGAGCTATTGCAACAATTTATCGAGCAATTACATTGAACCTGAAAAAATACCACCACTGGCAAGGCATGCTGGCCACCACACTGATCATTGCATTCAGCGCCACAGCAGCTGCCATGGAGGATCCACTCAAGGCCTCCATCAACACCAGCATCAGCAATAACCAGCAGGAGGCCAAAACCCAGGCTCGCATCGAGGGCTTGAGTGACAAGACCCGTGTGATGCTGGAAGCATATCAGCAGCTGAGCCGGGAGCTTGAGGTGCTCTCCACCTATAACAATCAGTTACAGCGACTGGTGAACTCACAGGAAGATGAGAAGCATTCAATCCAACAACAGATGAATGGTCTGGAGGCGACCCAGCGGGAGATCGTTCCACTGGTGCTGCGCATGGTGGCATCACTGCAGGAGTTTGTCGCCGTGGATCACCCCTTTCTGCCAGAAGAGCGGCAGCTGCGAGTGGTGCAACTCCAGGAGCTGATGGATCGGGCCGATGTCAGCATCGGTGAAAAATACCGTCGGGTGCTGGAAGCCTATCAGGTAGAGATGGAATATGGACGCACCATCGAGGCCTACCGAGGCGAGCTTAAGGCAGATGCCAGCACCCGGACAGTAGATTTTCTGCGCATCGGCCGTGTCGGCCTCTATTACCAGACCCTTGATCATCAGGAGGTGGGCCAGTGGAATACCATAACAGGCGGCTGGCAAAAACTCCCAAGCCAGTACAGTCTGCCGATTCGTAAGGGGTTGCGCATTGCCCGCAAACAGTCAGCACCCGATCTGCTCTACCTGCCCCTGCCATCACCTCAGGAGGTGGCGCCATGAGCCGCCCCATCCTACTGTTGATGATTGCCATCACCTGGCCGACACTACTCTGCGCCGAACCCGCCAACCACCTTGATCAACTGCTACTGCAGGTTCAAAAGAGCCAGAGAGAGGAGGCAGCCACACGGCATGAACGTGAACAGCGCTTCCTGGCCGCCCATGCCGCTCAGAAGAAGCTGCTTGCAGCCACCAAGGCGCGTCTGGCTGCAGAGCGCAAACGCAGTCAGCAGCTGCGAAACACTTTTGATCACAATGAGCAGCGCCTGACGGAACTGGAGGCTGAACTGAAACGCCAGACCGGCGACCTCGGTGAGGTCTTCGGCACAGTACGCCAGTCGGCCAAGGATCTTGCCGCCCTGATCAATGAATCCCTGGTTTCAGCCCAGTATCCCAGTCGCACCCAATGGCTGCAAACCCTTGGGGAGAGCAAGAAGCTGCCGGATATCAGTGAGTTGGAGAGGCTCTGGTATCTGCTGCAGCAAGAGACAGTAGAGTCAGGTAGGGTAGTCCGCTTCCCAGCAACCGTTATCAATACCGACGGACATGCAAGTGAACAGCAGGTCACTCGTGTCGGTCTGTTCAATGCACTGGCGCAGGGGCAGTACCTGAATTATCAGACTGAGACCGGCCACTTTGTGGTACTGGCCCGGCAGCCCGCTCAATCCGAAAGCCAACTGGCCACCCATCTTGGGATCGGTAACGAGCATGGCGGAAACCTTGCTGTAGACCCCACCCGGGGCGTGCTGCTAAGCCTGCTGGTAGAGACCCCTGATCTGCCAGAGAGGATTAACCAAGGGGGCATTGTCGGTTATGTCATCCTGGCACTGGGGTTATTGGGCCTCATCATCGTGGTCATCCGGCTCATCTACCTGGCGCTGACCGGGCGCGCTATACGCCAACAGCTGAGCCATCCCACTTCACCATCACAAAAAAACCCGCTGGGGCGAATCCTGGCTGTGGCGGCAGAAAACCCAGATGCCGAACCCGGCAACTTGGAGCTACAGATCGATGAGGCCATTCTGCGGGAACTACCCCGCCTGACCTGGGGAGAGGGGCTGGTAAAGCTGCTGGCCGGCGTGGCGCCACTGTTGGGGCTGCTCGGCACCGTAGTGGGTATGATCGCCACCTTTCAGTCCATCACCCTGTTCGGCACCGGCGATCCCAAGATGATGGCAGATGGCATCTCCCAAGCCCTGGTCACTACCGCCTTGGGGCTGCTTGTGGCCATACCCCTGCTGTTTATGCACACCCTGGTCACCAGCCGCAGTCAGGCCCTGATACAGATTCTGGATGAGCAGTCATTGGGGTTGGTGGCTGCCGGCAGAGAAAGCTCAAATGTATGAACAACTGGACGGCATGCTGCAATTCCTTGAAACCGGCGGCCCGGTGCTATGGCCTATTGGGGTAACCGCCTTCGCTCTTGGGGCCATCATCATTGAGCGCTACTGGTATTTTCAGTTGGACTTCCCACGCAAGATGGCCGTCATGGTATCCCAGTGGAAACATCGGCCTGATCACAGCTCATGGTATGCCGTGCAGATTCGTGAGGCGATGATCGCCGAGGCCAAGATCAGTCTGAACCGTGGCATGCCGCTGATCCGAATGCTGGTAGCCCTCTGCCCTATGCTGGGGCTGCTGGGCACCGTCACCGGCATGATGGGGGTATTCGATGTCATGGCCATACTCGGCACCGGCAATGCCCGCGCCATGGCCTCTGGCATCTACCAGGCCATCATCCCAACGATGGCCGGCATGATGGTCGCTCTGCCCGGACTCTATTTCAGAGCGGGCCTGCAGCGGAAGGTGGAGCGCAGGGTGGAGAGGCTCACGCACCAGCTGGTGCTCACTTAGATCAAGGAACAGCCATGCGCAGACATCGTACCAACAGTAGCAGCAGCGCCGACTCCGAGGTCAACCTGACCCCGATGCTGGATGTGGTCTTCATTATGCTGATCTTCTTCGTGGTGACCACCTCCTTCGTCAAGGAATCCGGGGTGGAGGTCAACCGGCCCAACGCCAATACTGCTCAGCAGCAGGAGTCTGCCAGCATCTTGATTGCCATCCGGCCCAACGGCGAGATCTGGATAGACGGCCGTGCCGTAGATGTGCGGGCCGTACGCGCCAACGTGGAGCGGCTCCGGGCAGAGTTCCCCGAAAGCGGCGTAGTAATACAGGGCGACCGGAACGCCCAGATCGGCTCACTGGTGCGGGTTATGGATCAGGTGCGACTGGCAGGCATCACCAATGTAGCCATCGCGGCTGAAGCTCAATAGTCCTAGAATAATGCCCTCCACCTCCTATCTTTTCAGACTTATCATTTCAGGAGCGGGAGGCATACTCATCGCCTTGGCGCTGCTATGGCTGATGCAGCTGATGGTAATCAAGGATGATAACCCGATGATGACAAAATCCAAGCGCCCGGTGATGGAGTTCGTGCGCCTTAAACGCCCATCAGAGACCCGCCTCAAGCAACGGGAGAAGCCAGAGGAGCCGCCACCTCCCGAGTCACCTCCCCCTCAGATACCCGAACTGGAGTTGGCTGTTGCACAACCTGCCGTCAGGGCTCCTGATATCGCTACGGCAATACCAAAGCTGTCTACATCAACCATGAATTTTGATGGCCCCTACATCGGCACAGTGAGCCAGGGGCCACCAAACAGAGATTTCATGGTGCTATCCCGCATACCACCGCGCTATCCCTACCGAGCTGAACGCAAGAAGATTGAGGGTTGGGTTAAGGTTTCATTTATTATCACAGAGCAGGGTACGGTACAGGATGCCGTGGTGACCGATGCCCATCCCAAAGGCATCTTTGATAGGGCTGCACTACAGGCCATCCTGAAGTGGCGGTTCAAACCCCGGATCAGTGATGGCAAGCCCGTGGCGACACGTGCCGATCAGATCATAAATTTTAAGCTCAACAAAACACGCCAATGAAAAGATATGCCACAGGATTATTGATTGTATTGCTGTGGGGCGTCAGTAGTGTCACCTCCACAGCAGATGCTGCTAAGAAAAAAACCCTCTCCCAGCAGACCTACAAGGTGCTTATGGCGGCACAGGAGTCCCTTGGCGCAGGTGATGCGCCCAAAGCGATATCCAGTCTTAAAAAATTACTGGCCGAACTGGAGTCCAAACCCTACGAGCAGGCCATTGTGCTGCAAGGACTCTCCCATGCGCACATCTCACAGGAAGATTATACCTCCGCCATCCCTCCCCTGAAACGCGGCATAGGGCTTGGTGCACTACCCAATGAGCCACAGCAACGAGCGCGCTACAACCTGATACGCCTCTATATGGCAACCGAGGGTTTTGCCGAGGCCATCAATCAACTGAAGCTCTGGTTCACCCGGGTGGAAAAGCCACCGGCAGAGGCCTATGTAATGCTGGCAACTGCTCATCTGCAACTGGCACATTATCAAGCGGCCATCGAGCCGCTACGCAAGGCAATCAGGATCAGCGAAACACCAAAGGAGAGCTGGTATCAAAGTCTGTTGGGAGCCTACAACGAACTCAAGCAGTATGACCACTGCACGGCACTGCTGCACACTATGTTGCAACGCTTTCCAGACCGTCCAAACTACTGGCGGCAACTGGTGGGTATCCAACTGACCCAGGAGAAATATCGTGACGCCCTGGCCACTATGGAGCTGGCCCATCTGCGCGGTCATGTCGATACGGAACAGGAACTGCTCAACCTTGCTCAGCTCTACCTGCACCTCAATGCCCCATATAAGGCAGCAGCATTGATTGAGGATGAGATAAGGCAGGGCCACATCGATAAGACGGAGAAAAACTGGGAACACGCAGCCAATGCCTTGCTGTTGGCACGAGAGACCAACAAGGCTGTTACAGCACTGGAGAAGGCCAAAGCAGTATTACGAAATCCACAGCTGGGGCTCCGTCTTGCCCGGCTCTACATGGAATCAAGACACTGGGATAAAGCAGGCAGAACACTGAACTCCATCATTAACGCTGGAAAGCTTGATGCCGCAGACACCGGGCAGGCATGGATACTACTGGGGATTGTACGACATGAGGCCAAGTCAATGCAGGAGGCCCGCGCTGCATTCATTCAGGCGGGGAAGTATCGCAAGACAGCCAGCAGCGCCAAACAGTGGCTGGCTTTTCTTGATCAAACATAACCCCATCTCCACTCTGTAGGCTGTCCAACTGATTAATCCAGAATAACTGAATATCCATACAGTTTACTGCTGCGGCAAAATGCCATGCGGCAATAGGCCACATTTTCAACTACCAGCACACTCAGTACTATCCTCTCCGGCTTGGTGGTGAAGCAATAGGTTTTGATTCCACAGTTCCTGATCTGCTTTAAAAGCAGCACATCCGGTTATATTGCACCACCTCACATCATCACAATTTTATTTATATAGCACACATCGGTTGCAGCTTTTTTAACACAGAAGCCGATGTGTGCACTGTACTTGTTTAAGGGCTGGATAATCATGATTAAAAAAAGAAATCACCCAGTGGCACGATATGCCATGCTGGGCGCAACGTTGATCTCTGCCAGTAGCGGTAATTTAGTGTTTGCAGCAGAAGGGAATGACAATGCTGATGCCGTATCACTGGATTCCATGAGTGTGACTGCCTCCCGGATTGAGCGTGGCACCAAAGAGATTTCCAGCTCTATTACTGTCATCGACGAAGAGCGGATTGATGCCTCAAATATGCTCAACATCAAAGAGGCAATCCAGGGTACGGCCGGCGTACTCATCGACTCCAATAGTGGCGGCTATAGCACGCGCTTTATTATTCGTGGCGCAGGCCAGAAGGCCCGCTATGGCGTGCGTGAGATCCAGGTGGTGCGCGATGGCGTGCCCATGACCGATCCAGATAGCTTTACCCGCTTTGATTTTATCGATACCCAGGATATTGAGCGCATTGAGATCACCAAGGGGCCAGGCTCTCTTTATGGCGCCGGGTCGGCGGGGGGCACGGTGCAGATCATCTCAAAATCAGTGTTTGATACCGAAGGTAACCGCATAAAGATCGGGCTGGGTGAGCAGGGTACAGAAAACGCCAACCTGCGTGTTGCAGGAACCATCAATGAGTCCAACTCCTTTCGTATTACCGCTTCACATCGGGCAGCAGAAAACCACTGGCGCCGGTGTAACAGCTACGAGTCACAACAGTTAAGCCTCAAACACGGGCTAATGTTTGATGACGGAGCCAGCCTGGAGACTGAGCTGAGCTACTCCAAGGTGGATCTTGAGCTGCCTGGAACTATGAATAAGGCGCAGTTTGATGAGTTTAAAAAGGATGGTGAGCAGGATGATACAGGGAATGCCTGGAAGCATAGCGGGCGCTATTCCACCATCTGGTTCTTCAATACCCGCTATGAGAAGGAGTTGGGCGATTTCACCTTCCGACCCCGGCTCTATTTCAATACCTGGGATCACCTTCACCCCGTGACAGGTGCAATCAATGACAATCCAGGTACTGATGTCCTGGGTGTAGATCTTGAGTTTGCCTACAACCATCAGCTCTGGGGGACAAGCACCCTGGTCGCTGGCATTACAGCAAGAAGAGACGACACGGATGGATCAAAGAAATATCAGTACCGTGATTATACAACCCGCTTTGGCCGTATCTCAGCAACCCTATCGGATGAGAAAGGTTCTCTGATGGAGAAAGAGGATGCTACCAACACCATCTTTGGGATCTATTTCCAGGAATCCATGCGGCCCACAGACCGGCTGACAGCGGATGTGAGCTTCCGCTATGACCGCATGAATTTTGACATCGACACCCTAGCCTGGTCGGAATACAGCTATTCTGCAGGCAGATATGTTGATCTTACTGTTGCTGGGGCGCCGATCACTGAGCGTGTTGATAAGACCTTCCATCTCTACTCCCCCAGTGCCGGCTTGAGCTATGCATTCACCAACCAGATGAATGTCTATGCAACGGTGGCCCAATCTGATCAGGTACCCTCTGAGTCGGAGGTGCAAAGCAACAGCAGCCTGGAGGCGTCCACTGCCCGTAATTATGAAATCGGTGTTAAAGGGCGGGCGGAGAATTGGACCTTTGACCTGGCTCTCTACAAGATCGAGGTAACCGATGACATTGTCTCCTCATACGATTCATTTGGAGACACCAGCTATAGCAATGCAGGTGAAACTGACAAAAGGGGGCTTGAGGTCAGTGGCCGTCTCCAGGTATTCAAGGATTTCTGGTTTGGCGCCAACTACGCCTACAGTGATTATGAGTTTGATAAATTTATGGAGCCAGTTGATGGCTCCCTGGTTAACCGATCTCGAAATCATATGCCCTTTGTGCCCCGGCATCAGTTGAGCCTGAGTGCAGACTACAAGCACCCATCCGGCTTCAAGGCCAGGGTACAGGCGGACTCCTGGGGTGAGTACTACATGGACAATGCCAACTCCGAG
>JAJRZI010000129.1 GCA_024275295.1 Gammaproteobacteria bacterium
CTGTCATTGGAGCGGGTGGCGTGTTGCAGCTTGGAGATGGTATCGGCAGTCCAGATGTGGCTCTCGCCACGGGTGCGCACAGCGTAATCGCCACCGACATCCAGATGCTTGCGGTAGATGTCGCTCTCACCATAGGCGTCGCGGTGCCAGCGCACGGCCTCCTCGGCGACCTCACTCAGTCCCACGCCCTCAATGGTGGTAGCGGTGCCGGTGAAGTATTTCTCCACGAAATCACTGGAGAGGCCGATGGCATCAAAGATTTGTGCGCCGCAGTAGGATTGGTAGGTTGAGATACCCATCTTGGACATCACCTTCAACAACCCTTTATCGACGGCCTTGATAAAGCGCCAGTGAATCTCATCTTCGGTCAGCTCTTCCGGCAGCTGGTGGCGCATATTGGAGAGGGTTTCGAAGGCCAGATAGGGGTTGACGGCCTCTGCGCCGTAGCCTGCCAGTACTGCAAAGTGGTGCACCTCGCGCGCCGCGCCGGTCTCGACAACCAGGCCGGATGAGGTGCGCAGCCCCGTGCGAACCAGATGATGATGCACCGCGGCGGTTGCCAGCAGGGCCGGGATGGCGATGTGATCGGCATCCATGTTGCGGTCGGAGAGGATCAGGATGTTGAAGCCATCCCGAACCGCCTTCTCCGCCTCGGCACAGACGGCATCCAGTGCGGGCTCCATCCCTTCGGCGCCACGCTCGGCCGCATAGCAGATATCGACCGTGTGGGTGTGGAACGCCTCGCCGGTCAGATCGTGGATGCGGCGGATGCGTTCCAGGCCGGTGTTGGTGATGACCGGCTGGGTGACCTCCAGACGCTTGTGGCTGCCGCCCTGCTCCAGGTCGAGAAGATTGGGTCGGGGGCCGATCAGTGAGACCAGCGACATCACCAGCTCTTCGCGGATCGGGTCGATCGGTGGATTGGTCACCTGGGCGAAGTTCTGTTTGAAATAGTTGAACAGCGGCTTGGAGCGGTTTGACAATACAGCGGGTGGATTGTCCGCACCCATCGAGCCGATCGCCTCCTGGCCGCTGATGGCCATAGGTGTCAGCAGGCATTTGATATCCTCCTGCGTGAAACCGAAGGCCTGTTGTTGATCCAGCAGGGTATCTGCATCCGGGGCCATGGGAGGCACTACGGATGGCAGGTGGCGCAGGCGGATCTGGGTGCTGTCCAGCCACTTCTGATAGGGGCGGGCAGAGGTCAATCCAGCTTTAAGCTCTGCATCATCAATGATGCAGCCCTTCTCCAGATCGATCAGCAACATCTTGCCGGGTTGCAGACGCCATTTCTTAACGATCTTCTCTTCAGGGATCTCCAGCACACCCATCTCTGATGCCATGACAATCTGGTCGTCATCGGTGATCAGGTAACGGGCGGGGCGCAGGCCGTTGCGATCCAGGGTGGCGCCGATCTGGCGACCATCGGTAAAGGCAACAGCAGCGGGGCCATCCCAAGGCTCCATCAATGCGGCGTGGTATTCGTAGAAGGCGTGGCGCTCAGGATCCATTAGTGGATTTTCAGACCAGGCCTCTGGGATCAGAATCATCATGGCATGAGCCATGGAGTAGCCGCCAGCAACCAATAGCTCCAGCGCATTATCAAAACAGGCGGTGTCGGATTGACCTTCTGCAATCAGTGGCCAGACCTTCTCCAGATCATCTCCCAGGATTTCAGATGACATGGTTTGGCGGCGAGCCGCCATCCAGTTCTGGTTGCCGCGAACGGTGTTGATCTCGCCGTTGTGGGCGATCATGCGGAACGGCTGTGCCAGATCCCAGGTTGGGAAGGTGTTGGTAGAGAAGCGCTGATGTACCAGAGCCAGCGCAGAGGCCATGCGTTCGTCAGCCAGGTCATCGTAATAATCACCTACCTGCCCAGCCAGCAGCATGCCTTTATAGAGCAGGGTGCGGGATGAGAGAGAGGTAAAATAGAAGGCGCTTCCGCCCTCAAGAGCAGCATCCCTGACGCTGTTCTCGATCTGTTTGCGGATGATAAACAGCTTGCGCTCAAAGATGTTTTGATCGGAACAGTTGTTGCCACGGCCAATAAATACCTGGCGGATAAAGGGTTCGGTGGGAAGTACGCTTTCACCCAGGCCGCTGTTATCCACAGGCACATCGCGCCATCCCAGGAGTGTCTGCCCCTCCGCGGTGATGAAGCGCTCAACCGTTGCTTCACACTCAGCACGAGAGCTTTCATTGCGGGGCAGAAACAGCATGCCTACGGCATACTCACCTTCCGGCGGCAGCTCACAGCCACTTACGCCGCGCAGGAAGGCATCGGGAATCTGCAGCAGAATGCCGGCGCCATCACCGGCTAAGGGATCTGCGCCTACAGCACCACGGTGGGTCAGACGCTCCAGAATGGTAAGTCCATCCCGGATGATCTTATGACTTTTGCGTCCTTTGATATCGGCAACAAAACCGATACCGCAGGCATCATGTTCATTACGGGGATCATAAAGTCCCTGTCTGGGTGGTAAAGCCCCTTGGCTCATACAGACCTCATTAATAAAAGCATTGGGATTTGGCAAAGCGCGCGCGAGTTTTAGCCCCACTTCGCGCCTCGTCCAGCATGGCCGGACGGGAGATATCCCGTTAGGTTGACCTCGATACTGAGGCCACACAGAACCGCATATCCTAACGGAAAGTCGTTTTTTTCGCCAGCTCTGAGCTATCGTCCTGGATAAACCCATTGAAAAAGTGCTCAGGATGGCTAAGCTACGCCCATGTCTGACATGAACCAACATAGGATATTGATGTCACAAAAAGAGCTAAAGTGGCGGAGATACTATGCTGCCAAATTTTGATAAGAACCCATAACCTGGAACCAAGGGAGAAAATATGAAATTACGTCACTACTGGCTTCTGCTGATCTTGTTGCCCTGCCTTGCATTTGCTGGCTCAAATGATGCGGGGCCTTTTAAAGCAGGTGTTGAATATGATGTGATGGCCAAACCACAGCCCACTCAAACAGGTGATAAGGTCGAGGTGCTGGAGCTGTTTTGGTACGGCTGCCCTCACTGTTACAAGCTTGAACCCTATATTGAGCAGTGGCTTGAACATAAACCAGCCAATGCAACCTATATCCGTCTGCCTGCCGTCTTCAATGCCAGCTGGATGATCCATGCCAAGGCCTACTATGCAGCTGAAGCAATGGGCATTCTGGATAAGGTTCACCGGCCACTGTTTGATGCCCTGCATGCCCAGAAGCGTAAACTCTATACCCCGGAAACTATTGCAGATTTCTTTGCCACGCTGGGGGTAGACCGGGCTGAATTCCTTAAGACCTATAAATCCTTTGCGGTGACCACCAAGGCCAACCGGGCAAAACAGATGACCAGGCGCTATGGCATCACGGGTGTTCCCGCTGTGATTGTTAACGGTAAATACCGCACCAGCGCCCATAAGGCGGGTAGTGAGGCAAAGTTGATGCAGGTGATCAACGCACTGGTCGCCAAAGAGAGCGGCAAGTAATCTCAGCGGAGATGGGGATGGCCTTCAGCGCCATCCCTCTTCAATGAAAAGGCTCTACCATGCCTTGCTAGGCTGCCTCTTTACGACCCTATCAGTAGTAGCGGGTGAAGCAACAACGGAGGGCGCTATTATCAATGAGATTTATCCCCCGGAGTTGCAACAGCGACTGACGGCTGCCCTGGCCGCCATGGGGCCAGATTACCAGCCCAGAACCAAACATCTGCTGAAGGATGGCAGCCCTAAATACACCAACCGTCTGATTCTGGAAGATTCACCCTACCTGCAGCAGCATGCCCATAATCCAGTGAATTGGCACTCCTGGGGCAAGGAGGCCTTTGAAAAGGCTAAACGGGAGAATAAACCCATCTTCCTCTCTATTGGCTACTCCACCTGCCACTGGTGTCATGTGATGGAGGAGGAGAGCTTTGATGACCCCAAGATCGCCGCACTGCTGAACCGATATTTTGTCGCCATCAAGGTCGATCGGGAGCGCAACCCGGATGTGGATAAAAGCTACATGACGGCGGTGATGCTGCTCAATCAAAGTGGCGGCTGGCCGATGTCGAGCTTTCTCACGCCAGAGGGTAAGACCTTCTACGGCGGCACCTACTTTCCCCAACCGCAGTTTGCCCAGCTGTTACGCCGGGTGCATGAGGTTTGGGGCCAGCAGGAAGAGCAGCTGCGCAAGCAGGCGGATGAAGTGGCGCGCATGGTTGCGCAGATCACGGCCGGTGAAGGCAGTGCCAGCAGACTGGGAGCGTCAGCGATTCAGCAGGCCGTAACCGCCATCCTGAGCAGTCATGACAAACTCAAAGGGGGGTTTAGCCCGGCCCCTAAATTTCCCCATGAATCAGAGCTTTTTCTGTTGCTGGAAACCGCCGAGCGCCACGACAATAGAGAGGCACTGGCCGCCGTTGAAACCAGTCTGAAGGCGATGGCGCAGGGCGGCATCTACGATCAGGTTGGCGGCGGCTTTCACCGCTATGCCACGGATAACGACTGGCTGATCCCCCACTTTGAAAAGATGCTCTACAACCAGGCCCACCTGGCGCGTGCCTATCTGCTGGCCTGGCGTCTGACCGGCAATCTACTCTATCAACGTGTCGTACGTGAAACCCTGGATTATGCGCTACGGGATATGAGATCACCCGACGGTGGTTTTTACTCCGCAACCTATGCGGATAGTGAGGGAGAGGAGGGGCGCTTTTTTCTCTGGAGTCAGCAGCAGATCCGACAGGCACTGGCACCGGAAGATGCCAGGCTGGCGATTGATCTGTTTGGCGTAACTGCCCAGGGTAATTTTGAGGGCAGCAACATCCTGCATCTGCCGGTTGCGCTGGATGACTACGCCCGGCAGACCCAACAGCCGCTGCCACTGCTGCTGAAGTCACTTGAGCGCATCCGTGAACAGCTGCGAGTGGTGCGGGAGCAACGCATCCACCCGTTGCGGGATGACAAGGTGATCACCGCCTGGAACGGGATGATGATCACCACCCTGGCAATGGCGGGGGATCTGCTCTCTGAACCGCGTTATCTGGCGGCCGCCACCCAGGCTGCGGCCTTTATCTGGGAGAGAAATCACAACAGAAAAGAGGGGCTACTGCGGGTTCATCTGAATGGCAGCTCATCGGTTCCTGCGGTGCAGAATGATCATGCCTATTATGCAGAGGGTCTGATCCACCTCTTTGACGTTACGCATAATGATCTGTGGCTGGCGCGGGCAAAAGAGATCACGGATGCCATGCTGACCAGATTCTGGGATCAAAAACGTGGTGGCTTCTTTATGAACAGTGCGGATGATGGGCTATCCACCATGGGGCGGCCCAAGGATAGCGATGACCATGCCATCCCATCCGGTAACGCCGTGGCACTACGGGTATTGGCCATGCTGGCAAAGCGGGCAGGGGCCGTGGCGTACGGCATCAAGGCCAATGCCACGCTGGCGGCGTTTGCCGGGCTGATCAACCGCCGGCCGATGGGATATGCCTACATGCTGAGCGCAGCGGATGCGCTTCTGAACGGGGAACTGGGTGCGCACCAATATGCCGGGCGCGGTGTTGTGGAGGCCCAGGCCCAGGTGACCGTGGATGCTGATGGAAAAGAGTGGCTTACGGTGGAGATCAAGATGGCCCCTGGCTGGCACATCAATGCCCATAAACCGCTACAGGATTATCTGATTCCGACGGAGTTGCAGCTGGGCAAGGCGGCATCGGCCTGGCGATTGGGCGCGGTGACCTACCCTGCCCCGGAGATCAAACGCCTCGGCTTTCAATGGGAGCCGCTGGCACTGTTTGAAGATACCATCACCCTGCGGGCTGAACTGGTGCGACAAGGTGATCAACAGGCAGAGCAGTCGCTGGTTCTTCCCATTGAGTTGAATCTGCAGGCCTGTGATGATCGTATCTGCCTGGCACCGGAGACCCTCAGACTTGGGTTGCCTGAACATTGATCTCCTTTCGCTGGTTGCCGATCTTTGTCATAGGTGCAGGCTTTGGCTATGGCATGGCGCTCTTTATCGCCCCGGTGGATGTAACCACAGAAGATATTCAGCCTGGAAAAAAGCCTGTCACTGCCTCAGAGCAACCACGGCATCAGGCTATTCAAACGGAACCGGCACCCGTTCGCCAACCGGTAGAGCAAACGCAAAGGGCGCAGAAGAGACCCCGCCACAGGCTGGAGGCAGCCTATATCGCATTGATCAAAGAGTCCGTGGCAAGAAGAGAGTTCACCACCGCGGTTGAGCTGCTGGCAGATGCAGAGCGACAGCTGGGCATCAGCGCCCCCCGTCTGATCCTGTTGGCGGATATCCAGAGAGTGCGTAAGAATTTCAGTGCAGCCAGGGAGACCCTGCATCAGCTGGTTGCATTTGATCCGACGGTTGCGGAACAGGCCTATCCGATGCTCAGGCAGGTCGTTACTGCCCTTGTTACCCTGCAGGATAGTGCACTGACCTTTGATGAAAAGGTGCATATTCTGTCGCAAGAGATCATTGATGATCCCGGCTTCACCACCTATTACGCCCTGCTTGGCCGACTCTATTATCAGCATGGGAACTATACAGATGCGCTGACCCACTTGGCGTATGCGCTGCAGCTGGATCACACCCAAACGACGGCGTTGTCGCCGCTGATTGCTGCGGCCAAACAGCGGCTGGAAAATCCGGGGCTGGTTGAGGTGCCGATCTCATCCCATGGGCGGGCGCTGAATGTAGAGGTGAAGCTGAATAATGCGCAGCAGCGCTTTCACTTTATGCTCGATACAGGTGCCAGCCACACGGCGATCTCAATAGAGACTGCACAGAAATTGGGCATACCCCTGTCGGCGGATCTGCCCGTAATCCAGCTCAGCACGGCCAATGGCGTGGTCAAGGTGCCGGTCATCACACTGAATGCGGTCAATCTGCAGGGTGCCATGGTGGAGCAGGTGCCCGCAGTGGTTTTAAGGGAGTTGAATGGATTTGATGGCCTGCTGGGGCTGAGTTTCCTGAACCACTTTAATATTGATATAAAGCAGGATGAGGGTAAGCTGCTTCTATTAAAAAACCCAACGGATCAATAACGCAGTAAATCGACTATGCCTACACTATCTGTTCCAGCCAACCACCCGCAACGTTATCTATTGAACAATGAGGTTCATGCCCGGCCCTGCACCTCGCTCTACGCCCCGGAACGCACCAGCCACCTGGCGCTTATGATGACGGCTGAGCAGAGGGAGCAGGAGCGAGAGGCGCTTGCTGATCTGTGCGAGCGCTATATCCAGTCCCCACCGGCTCCCGGAGCTGACCATTTTGTCTCGGATCTTGGCCCCTTCCGGCTGCGTTGGGAACAGCATGGTGAGTTCAGCACCTATACCTTCTATGTGCACGGCCCCTTTAGTGGCCCCTTTGCTGAAACGGCACTGCAGGCTGTGCCTGCTGATTGGCTGCAATCTCTGCCGGGACAGCTGATCGTTGGCAGCCATGCGACTATTGTACAGAGTGATGAGCAGGGGGCGGATCTGGATGCCATCTCTCCTCTGTTTAGTGACAACACGCTGATTGGGTCAGAGGTATCTGGTGGTGCAGCTCAGGTGTTTACCGACTTTCGCATCCATGCTGATGGCTTCAGCCGCATTCTTATCTATGATCGCCGGTTGCGCTCCCGCCAGTTGGGGCGGCTGCTGCAGCGCATGTTTGAGATTGAGGTCTACCGTATGATGGCGCTGCTGACCTTTCCCATCGCCCGAAGGTTGATACCCCAGTTGAATGATGCCGACCAGCGTCTGCTGCGCATTACCACAGCGATGTCTCAGACGGGTACGAATGAGGCCAATCTGCTGGATGATCTAATAACACTTGCGGCTGAGGTTGAACACAGTCAGTCATCGACCCAGTTCCGGCTCAGTGCCTCTCAAGCCTACTTTCGTCTGGTTGGGTTGCGTATCAGTGAGCTGAGGGAGGAGCGTATCCGGGGCATCCAGACCTTTGCTGAATTTATGGATCGGCGATTGGAGCCGGCTATGAATACCTGTGCCTCTGTAGAGCGGCGCCAGACCATGCTCTCTAAACGTATCACTCGCGCCAGCCAACTGTTGCGCACCCGGGTAGAGATTACGCTGGAGCGTCAAAACCAATCCCTGCTGGAATCGATGGATCGTCGCGCCAAGCTTCAGCTGCGCCTGCAAGAGACTGTTGAAGGTCTCTCGGTGGCCGCCATCACATACTACTCTGTGAGCCTGATTGGCTATGTTGCCAAGGCCGCTAAGGTGGCTGGTCTACCCATTAAACCGGAATTGGTGATTGGCATATCCATACCTGTGGTCGCGCTGCTGGTGACCGTGGGTGTGCGCTACATCCGACGCATGGTTGAAAAGGCACAAAAACCGACTGCTTGAGAGAATGCGAAATCTGCCGACTATACTTTCATGGTGTATACAAATAAGAGAGCTGGCCTGTGAATAGTGAAGCTTCAAAAAAAGAGATCCTGATAGTGGATGATTCCAAGGTGATCCGTTGGGCGGCAACCAAGATCATGAGAAATGACTATACGGTGCATGAAGCCTGTAATGGTTTGGAGGCCTGGGCTGTTTTGCAGGAGAATGAAAACATCTCAGCGGTATTTACCGATCTTCAGATGGAAGGTTCAGATGGGTATGAGCTGTTGGGCCTTATCC
>JAJRZI010000130.1 GCA_024275295.1 Gammaproteobacteria bacterium
AACGGCTTCAAGATTCCTGCATTCTGGCAGGCGGTAATTGTTATTGTTGTCGCTTATCTGGTTTTTGATAACGCTTTTCCGCCGCTGTTGCCCAAGACGCTGCTCATTCAGTACATGATCATCACGATCATCGGGGTGCTGCTCTATTTTGCCTTTGATGAAGAGCGATGGAACGAATTTAAGAGCCCCATTGCTGCCGTGATCCAGGATGATGATAAGGCCGTAGTTCGCTGGGGTTTCCTGGTCGTGATCCCCCTGATTGCGGCCTATACCACCTATGGCATGGTGAAGCCCTCTACGGATGCCCCAGTGGAGTTGCGGCAGGTGCACCCCGCTCCCCCGGCCTCGGTCAAGGTATTTAACAAAAGCTATAATCTCTCCTCCCTGGAGAACCCGGTGCGAGAGGAGATCCTCGCTACCATGGCAACAGACCGGGAAGCCGGGTGGGAAAAGTATGATGCAGCAGTGCGGGCCGGGCGTGATGTCTACTACCAGAACTGCTTCTTCTGCCACGGCGACCTGCTGGATGGCCAGGGCCACTATGCCCATGGCTTCAGCCCGATGCCGATCAACTTCCAGGATCCGACGGTCATCCCGCAGCTGCAGGAGTCATTCCTCTTCTGGCGGATTACCACGGGTGGCCCTGGGTTACCCAGGGAAGGTACGCCCTGGAACTCTGCCATGCCGGTCTGGCATGAGATGCTGAAAGAAGAGGATGTCTGGAATGTCATCACCTTCATCTTTGACTATAACGGTCAGGTGCCGCGCATCTGGGACCCTGACGTATCCAAGGTGGTCACCGGCATGAAGGATGAGGTGCTGGCCAGACGCAAGGCCCTCAAAGGTAAGGCGCTCTATAAATTCCGTTGTGAGGTATGCCACGGTGAGCAGGGTGCGGGTGATGGTATTGCTGCTGAGCGTATGTACCCCAAACCGCGTGATTTCACTTTGGCACTGTTCAAATATAAAACCTCTCCCGGCACGGAACTGCCCCGGGATGAGGATCTGTTCAATACCATCAAATATGGCCTGCCCGGCACCGGCATGCCGGGCTGGGGCATTAAGGGGCGGGCGCTGCTCACCGATGAGCAGATCAAAAGCCTGATTCCGGATATCAAACGGTTTGATCTCACGGCCGCCTGGCCCCCGTAAGATGCCGATGAGGATGCCTTTGACGATGATGAGCGATACACCAGGGATGATTTCCGCTCCATTACCGACAATGAGCCACTAAAAGGCCAGATCACCTACTCCGAAGAGTCAGTGGCCAAAGGACGTAAGGCATTTCTCAAGGCCTGTGAGCAGTGCCATGGTGCTGAAGGACGGGGTAATATCGTCTCGGGTAAAAAGCTGGAGGATGACTGGGGTGGTCGGCTCTGGCCGCGTGATCTGACCAAACCCTGGACCAGGCGCGCCACCCAGGCCCGCGTCAGCGGTGAGGGTGAGCGGGATCAGACCATCAAGAATATCTATGCCCGGCTATCGATTGGTATCCCCGGCACACCCATGCCAGCTCATCGGGCCACGGAAGAGGGAAATACCGACCCGGTCAGTCTGGAGGATCGCTGGCATATCGCCAACTTTGTCTACAGTCTGCGGGATACCACCGTGCAGCCAACGGAAGGCCCCGTGGTCAAAGGGATGAAGCTAGAGGGTGACCTGCCTGCCGCCGTGAATGATGAGCGCTGGGATCAGGCCCCGGCCGTGACACTGCATCTGGTGCCCAATATCATCAAAGAGGATCGCCTCTTTACCCCGCTCAATGATGCCGTGACGGTGCGAGCCCTCTACAACAACAAGGAGATCGCCTTCCTGCTGGAGGTGGATGACCGCACCCATAGCCGTCCGGGTGATAGCTACTTCACAGATCTGATGGACGAGAATCTGGAGATGCATCCTGATGCCTTTGCCATCCAGTTTCCCCGTGATGATGCCTACTCAACATCACCCGTAACAGAGAAGCCCCTCTACCGCCATGGTGATCCCAAGCATAAAACCACTATCTGGTATTGGAATGCAGGCAGTGTAGAGCCGGAGGTCAAACCCCAAACTGTGCTATTGGAAGGCAGCGGCCCGAATAAAAAGCTGAAGCCTCGCATAAAGGATACAAGCCTGACCACCCTTGGTGAGTGGAAGGACGGCAAATGGCGGGTGCTGATGAAACGGCCTCGTGACGGCAGTGCCAGTGGTGATGTCAGCTTTGATGAGGGGCAGTTTATCCCAATCTCTTTTGCTAACTGGGATGGCAGCAATGGTGAGACGGGTTCCAGGCACACCCTCTCCACCTGGTACTGGCTCATGTTGCCACCGGAGGTCAATATGACCAAGGTGTATGGCATACCCGTAGCTGTTGGTTTTCTGGTCTTCCTCGCCGGGTGGGGTATGGTTGTTATCCAGCGCCGAAAATATTCGGGCTAGCGGAGGCGATAGGATATGGGCACCACCACTTTAAGTTCCTGCCCCAGGCTAAAAGTGCCAAGGGTCTTCCCCATAAGCCGCTGCATGGTGATCTCGGCGCCACGCCGCAGGTAGCGATGACCATTGACCTCGGTAATCTCGTATGCGCTGATCCGGGCCTCTGGAGATATAGTGATCCTGACCGTAACGGAGCCGGTGTAGCCTGCCCTGCGCGCCCGCCTGGGATAGGTTTTCTCCTGGTTGATAAAGCGGCGAAGGCTGGCCAGTAGGCGTTTTTTTTCTGCTATATCGTGCTTGCCTGCCGTATCCTGTTCGGTAGTGATTGATGCCGCTGGAGCACCAGCATTTTTATCCGCCACAGAGCTGCTTTTATTAACCGGGATCTCGGCCATCTTCACAGGTTTGATCGCCGGTTTGGGCGCGGGCTTTTCCATTTCCACCACAGGTTCCGGGGCGGGTCTCTCCACTATGGGTTCCGCAGGTGGTTTGATAACGGGCTTTTCCATCACCCGTTTTGCTACGGGTTCAATGGTCGGTATCTCTGCCCGGGGCTTGACCGACGGTTTGATCGTCACTGCCTCTGCGACCGCCCTGGCCTCTGGCTCTTTGCGCTCTTCACGGGGTGGAGTTGGGCGGCGGCGGGGCAGAGCGGGTTCAGGTGCGCTTGCTGTCGTAGTGCTGGCAAATGTCAGCTGGACGGTTGATGCCGCGTTGTTGGCGGAACTGTCTGGATCAGGTTGTGGGGGCATAAGAATCCAGCCGCCACCCGTGCTGATGGCTGCGGTCAGGATACCACTGAGCAGTGAGCTGTAGCCCGCTGCGCGGTCACTTTTTTCCGGGCAGGGTGGTGATGGCAATATTCTCTCTTCCATGCTGGCGGGCCTTGTCAAGAACGGTGACAAAAGCGGCAAAGGGAGCGGATCTGTCTACATGGAGATTGAGTGGCAGATCCCTGTCTTGTGACAGGATAAGGTCGAGATCTGTAGCGGTAACGGTGCGCCCCTGGAAGTGGATCAGGCTATCGGCATCGACAATAATCAGCAGCTGTTGGGCGTTGGCCTTTGCCATGCTGGCGCTGTCGGCCTCGGGCAGCGCTACCTCGATGGTTGGCTTGATGAAGGTGGCGGCGATGATGAAAAAGACCAGCAGCATGAAGATGACATCGATCAATGGTGTCAGATCGACCTGGGTGTCAAATTCATTGTTGAGAAAGTCATTGTTCATCATGGCTTCTTCACCTGTTTCTCATCGGTGAGTTCCTCGGTAATCCGGTTGGCGTACTCCATCATCTCAACCTGGAATCCACCAATCCTGAATTTTATCAGGTAGAAAAAGATGAGTGCGGGGATAGTGATGGTCAGCCCCATAACGGTGGTCAACAGTGCCTCACCGATGCCGCTGGCCAGTGCAGTGGTCTCTGCCGTCTGCTCGCCCAAGGCGGCGAAGATCCGCCGGATTCCAAGTACCGTACCCATCAATCCAAGCAGTGGCGCAATGACGGAAGAGAGGCGCAGGATCGCCATGCTGATGTTGACGGCGTAGAAGTTTTTGTGGAACAGAAACGCCATCTCTGAGTAGAGGTCGCGTGAGTGCCGGCTGTGGTTTCGCGCCACCTCCCGGAGAATGGTTAGCAGCGGATTGCCTGCATGTTTTAGTGAAGGCGCGAGCAGATCATGCGCGGGATCATCCAGCGAAAGATAGACCTGTCTGAACTGGCGGTCAATCAAGTAGAGGTAGATTGAGTTGCGGATAAAGATGTAGATGCAGACGATAGCTACACCCAGCAAGGCAATACCGGCTGGCCCGATTTTTTCATAGATCTCCACACATGCTCCTATGGCGATGATTCCAACGATTGGCGCTACCAGAGACTACATATTGTGCCGATGGCTGTACAGGGTGGCCTGGATATTTTATGTTGTGAAGTTACAAAATATTAGAAGGTTCTCTTCAGCGTGACCACCAGATTGCGCCCTGGCTCATTGACCCCGGAGCCGTGAATCCGGTAGCGGAGATCAGTGATATTTTCCAGGCTGACCGCCAGAGCAGTCTGATCGCTGATCTGGTAACCGCCCCGCAGGTTATAGGCTGTGTAATGGGGGGTGCCGCCGGGTGGAAAACGGTTGTCGGTCTTCTCGGCATCTGCCAGCTTATCCTGGGAGCCGGCCATATCCACGTAGAACTCGCCCCAGTACTGGTCGTGGTTTGGCGCATAGCGGATGCCTGCCTGGCCTGTCACTGGCATCATCTTTGCAATCGGGCGCGTGGCCTTGCCGTTTGTGATCTCCCTGTCCCTATAACTCTCTTCCCGGCCCTCTTGCCAGGAGAGGGAGCCGAACAGTGAGAAGTCGCGATTGAGCTTCAGGGTCAAGTCCAGATCGATGCCGGTGATGTAGCCGTCGTCCAGATTGCGCTTGGTTGCGGTGCCACCATTTTTCAGCCGGGCGATCCGATCCTTGATGTCGGTGTAATAAGCGGTGAGATCCCAGCTTCCCCAGCTTTCGCTGTTCTTTATTCCGGCTTCAAAGGTGGTGAAATATTCCGGGTCGAGATTGGCTGTCGGTAGCTCGGTTCCCCCTCCAAACTCATCGTCACGGCTGACATCGGAGAGGTTGGGGGCGCGGAACCCCTGTGAGACGCCGACAAAGGTTGTCAGGGAGTTGTCGCCACGGGGTCGGAACAGCAGTCGCGCGCTGCTGGTCAGGGCATCCCAGTCCCCTGTAATCCTGCCGGATATGCCGTTGTAGGCATTATCGCCGAGGTTGACCTCGCCGATGCGCATGTCGGCATAGGTGTAGCGTGCGCCCAGGATCATCTCCCAGTGGCTATTGAAGGCGTACTCGTTCTGGAGATAGATTCCGATGAGGTCATAACGGGCATTATCACCTATCACGCCCTGGTCATAGTGACGGGTGGGCGCGCTCGGAAAGGTACGGTCGTGCCAGGCATCGGCGTAGTCGCGTGACCAGTCGAGGCCATAGGTCCAGGCCCCCCATGCTGAGGGTGTCAGCAGACGCAGATTCATGCCGACCGTCCCGATGCGGGTCTCATAGCGATCCCAGTCGGTGCCGTTGCTGCGCAGCCGCGAGTATTTCTCCTTCATATACTGATAGTAGAACCCCAGGTCCAGCTCCTCGAGCCAGCTGTCACCGTTACGCTTTTCATAGCGTACAAAAATAGCACGCCTGTCGTGGTCATAGATCCTGGCCCGGTCGCCTGTGCCACCGATGGTGGATGTGCCTCTGAAGTCCACGTGGTCAACCGTTCGATGGACACGATTCACATCATCCTGATCAAAATGGTCGTACCCAAAATAGATGGAATTGTCCTGATCCAGCCAGTAACGACCACTGATGTTGGCGCCCCACTGTTCGTAATTTGTATTCGGATTGGCTTCATTGCTGCCGGTTTTGAGCTCGCCAAAATCCTGCCGGGTCAGACCCACGCGTAGCCCCAGTCGGTCACTAACCGAGACTTCACCCTCGATATGTTCCGAGAATGACTGTTCGGCCGATGACCAGCGAAGCAGGCCGTACCCATCCTGCCACTGTGTTCCCTGGCCGGCCTTGCCCCGTGTCAGCGGTGTGCTCAAGGCATTGACTGCGCCACCAATGGCATCGGAACCATAGAGAAGGGATGCCGGGCCCATCAACACCTCGGCATTGCTGAAAAAGAAGGTATCGACTGTATTCCAGTATTGGTTCGGGCCTTCGCGCAGGAATGAGTTGTTCAGACGGAAGCCATCAACCATCAATACCGTTCGCTGTGAGGTTACGCCGCGAAGGTAAGGGGAGGTCATCCCATGCCCTGTCTTCTGCAGCATGACGCCGGGAACCGCGTCGAGGGCATCGGCAAAAGATTTAGGCTGGAGCCGCAGCTGGATCTCGTCCTCATCGAGAAATCGGACGGTATAGGGCGTCTCGCTGATCGCCCGTTTATGCCCGGTGGCGACAACGGTGACCTCATCCATGACCAACTCTTCTCCGGCGCTCACTTCAGTTGTGAAAAGCAGTGGCAAGGTGAGAAGAGCGAGAATTTTTTTTTGATTTGGTGGGGTAGAAATAGCCAGCATAATAATTATTCTTGTATGTAAGGTTTATATTTGAGTCGTTTGATGCGTTTTGAACAGATCAAACGGGCCGATACAGAGGATATAAACCACACACCTGACCCCTGCTTTATGGCCGGACTTGCGTAAAGAGGGTGGCTGCACATATTGGGCCAGTTCTTTAATTTTGGCATTAAAATTGTAGAAACTACTATTAAATCAAATTGTTACCATGCTGGATGGGGCGTTGCCAAAGGGTTGTTTTTACAGTAAAGCTGTATGCTTTTTGTACAGGGGGTGTGTGCTCTGTATAGTTATCGGTCAAGTGCTGGGTCGCCCTAAAATGGGTCGGTGCCACTAAAAGCACTGCACCATCTTTGTGCGGGTAGCGGCATTTTGGCTTATGATATGGATATTTCCCCGCCTCTCACGCTCAAAATCAAGCCATTTCCGTTTACAAATAGCTGGCATGCTAGTTGCTGATAGGCAATACAAAGCCCTCAGATAGATATACTGAAGGGCAGCTGTTTTATATGAGACTAGAGATCATGAAAGAAAAGTTGGTATTGATTGGAAATGGAATGGCGGGTATCCGTACGCTGGAAGAGCTGCTAAAGCTCTCGCCAGATCTGTATGAGATCACTGTCTTCGGTGATGAGCCTTACGGCAACTATAATCGCATCCTGCTCTCACCGGTGCTGGCGGCGGAGAAGACCATTGATGACATTATCCTGAATGATGAGCAGTGGTATGCGGATAACGGCATCACTTTGCATACCGGTAAGCGCATCACCGAAATCAACCGTGGTTGCCGCACGGTAACCGCTGAAGATGGCACCGAAGCCGCTTATGACAGATTGATCATCTCCACCGGCTCCAGCCCTTTCATCATTCCTGTCCCTGGTTCGGAGCTGGAGGGTGTGATTGGCTTCCGCGATATCCAGGATGTGGATGAGATGCTGGATGCCGCCAGCAAATATAAAAAAGCTGTCGTGATCGGTGGTGGCCTGCTGGGGCTGGAGGCAGCTGATGGCCTGGTGAAGCAGGGGATGGATGTCACGGTGGTGCATCTGATGGATACCCTGATGGAGCGGCAGCTGGACAGCGCCGCCGGGGCGCTATTGAAAAGCTCCCTGGAAGAGCGTGGCCTGAAGTTTCTGATGGAACATGAGACCGAAGCGCTACTGGGTGACAAGCGGGTGCAGCATATCTGCTTCTCCAACGGCCTGGAGCTGCCTGCGGATCTGGTGGTGATGGCGGTAGGTATCCGCCCCAATATCGAGCTGGCCAAGGCCGCTGGTATCCACAGTGAGCGCGGCATCGTGGTGAATGACACCCTGCAGACCTATGACCCGCGGATCTATGCCGTGGGTGAGTGTGCCCAGCACCGCAACATCACCTACGGTCTGGTTGCGCCGCTCTTTGAGCAGGCCAAGGTGTGCGCCAACCAACTGGCCCAGTTGGGTATCGGTTACTACAAAGGCTCCATTACCTCCACCAAACTCAAGGTGAGCGGCATCGATCTCTTCTCTGCCGGTGAGTTTCAAGAGAGTGAAGGGACGGAAGAGCTGCTCTATCAGGATCCGGGCCGGGGCGTCTATAAAAAGATTGTCCTCCGTGATGGCCGCATTGTGGGCAGCGTGCTTTTTGGCGATACCATGGATGGCCCCTGGTATTTCCAGCTGATGCGGGACGGGATCGACATCACCGAGATGCGCGAGAAGCTGCTGTTCGGTCAGGTCAATGTTGGCGATTCCGGCCACAGCACAACGGATCATATCGCCGCCATGCCGGATGATGCCGAGGTCTGCGGCTGTAACGGTGTCTGCAAGGGTGATATCGTCAATGCCATCATCGACAAAGGACTCTTCACGCTGGATGAGGTGAAGCTGCACACCAAGGCAGCCGCCTCTTGTGGCTCCTGCGCCGGGGTGGTCGAGCAGATCCTGGCCTCCACCGTGGGTTCCGATTTTACTATTTCACCGGCCAAGAAGCCGATCTGCGGCTGTACCGAATATACCCATGATGAGGTGCGCTCAACCCTGGTCAAATATGAGCTGAAGGATATCCGCGCCGTGATGGATTTTATGGAGTGGAAGACCCCGGATGGCTGTAGCAAGTGCCGTCCGGCGCTGAACTACTATCTGCTCTGCGCCTGGCCGGGTGAGTATATTGATGATGCCCGCTCTCGTTTCATCAATGAGCGGGTGCATGCCAATATCCAGAAGGATGGCACCTACTCGGTGATCCCCCAGATGAAGGGTGGCATGACCAATGCCGCAGAGCTGCGTGCCATTGCCGATGTTGCTGACAAATATGCCGTGCCAGAGATGAAGATCACCGGCGGCCAGCGTATTGATCTGTTCGGACTCCGCAAAGAGCAGCTGCCGGAGGTCTGGGCTGATCTCAATGCAGCGGGCATGATCTCGGGTCACGCCTATGGCAAATCCCTGCGCACGGTAAAGAGCTGTATCGGTAGCCGCTGGTGTCGTTTTGGCACGCAGGATTCCGTCTCCATGGCGGTAGCGCTTGAGGAGATGAGCTGGGGAAGCTGGACGCCGCATAAATTTAAGATGGCCGTCTCCGGCTGCCCCCGCAACTGCGCAGAGGCCACCATCAAGGATCTGGGTGTGGTCGGCATCGACTCCGGCTGGGAGCTGCACATCGGCGGCAATGGCGGGGTAAAGGTGCGTGCCACGGATCTGCTCCGCAAGGTGCAGACTCAGGAAGAGGTGCTGGAATATACCGCGGCCTTCATGCAGCTCTACCGTGAAGAGGCCCACTATCTGGATCGAACCGCGCCCTGGATCGAGCGGGTGGGGCTGACCTACATCAAACAGCGTATTGTTGAAGATGAGGATGGCCGCAAGGTGCTGGCAGATCGCTTCAAAATATCCCAGAAATATGCCCAGGTTGACCCCTGGAAAGAGCGGGCTGACGGAAAGGAAGCCCATGAATTCACACCCATGATTGAGATTGCTGATTAACCATTTAGCCGCACACAAATGCTGTGATTAACGCCGACAAAGAGATTACAAAATGT
>JAJRZI010000131.1 GCA_024275295.1 Gammaproteobacteria bacterium
AACAAGGAGCAATATACCTGGAGAAAAGGCCTGCATCTCAGCAGAAAATGTAATTTCCCGAACCAAAATTTTGGAGGCGGGTATCGAACCGACACAGAGTATTTCTGCGTCAGACAGTTAAACCCGACAGACTCCTAGAATGTGGTTCAACGATGTTCTGTTCTATAGAGAGAAGTTGATTTCAAATTCACCCCTTAAGTTAACAAGCGGTGTTGTTGTCTCTATAAGCAAACATTTGTATGCTTGTAATACACTGATCGATTATAGCTCCGGGATCTTTTGTTAAAAGAGCAGGTTGAAACAAACGGTCGTCACTAAGACATGAAGTATAAAATCATTACCATCCAAAATGGATGGCAATGAAAATGCTTCTAAAATCGGCACTACATTAAATGTAGTGCCACTCCTGTAATACCATTCCATACAGCAGAGACTTTCTGTTACCTCCTGCCCACAATAATTTTCATTTGCCTGCCAGGATCACGCCTGCTCAAATATTATTTGGTAAGTAAGTGAAATAATCTTTGCCCTATCTTCTCTTCGTATAGTTAATCAAATCTCATAAATATTAAAATATCCTCCAGAAGTCTGTCTGAGAGCTGAGATCACCGACAACAGGGTGGCAAAATCATCTGCTGCGGGTGAAAGTAAGCAACAGGATATAGGGCAGATTAAAAGCAGGCAAAACGCAAAAAAGCAGTTGACAATAGGCAAAACACCTTTTAATCTCTCCGTCGTGCTTTATACACACAAGACCGAGAGGGTTATTCGGGGCTATGTGAATGGGGTAATAAAATTGCCGCATTTCCTGGCTAAAAATATAAAACCGGGGGAAACTATTATGAAAAAAACTGCTTGTTCCATGTTGCTTGCATCGTCACTGCTCATTCCATTTGGCCAATCTGCGTTTGCTAATATTCCACTGCTCAATATTGATGGTGATGGCGGTGGAGCTATTGTTCCGTGGGCCTATATCTCAAATGCATCCAAGGATGGGGGCGTCGGTATGCCGGCTGTCAGTATTTGGACCTGGGTCAGTGACAGTTACACCATTAACTTTTGGCCTGTTGCTGTATCCATTGGTGATCGTATTGAAGTGGGTTTTGCTTATCAGAATCTTGATATCAGTACGCTAAAAAGTGATCTGCGGAGTGATAGCCTTGCTGCACTGCCAAATGTATTGGATGCCAAGCTGGACAATGTTCAGATGATTACTGCCCATGCCAAGTTTCAGTTTCTCAAGGAAACTGAGACATTACCTGCTATGGCAATATCTGTTTCATATAAGAAGGCGCTTGATGTTGATAAGCTAAATGATAATCTTACTAGCGGTGCTAGAAATACGCTTGGAGCGACGGCTCCTGAAGTACTAAAGTGGATGGGCTTGGATGATGATGCTGGTTTTGAATTCAACCTTATGGCTACCAAACTTTGGAAGACAAAAATCCCGCTGCTCACAGCGGTTAACCTAAGGTACACCCAGGCCAACCAGCTTGGTTTTCTCGGCTTTTCAAATGACTGGAGTCTGAACCCAGAGGTTACCTTGGCAATCCTTCCAGCGGCAAATGTAGCCATTGGTGTCGAGTACAAGCGTAAGCCTGACAAACTACGCTCTCTAAATAGCTATCTTAGTGCAAATGGTGGTGCAGCTGCAGGTTATAGGCCGCTTGATGACTACTCCTTTGGAGAAGATGACTTCATCGATTTCTTTGTTGCCTATCTGCCAACACCAAATCTGACCATAGCTGCTGGCGTAGCCAATATCGGTAATGTTGTTCATAGAGAGACTAAGTCAATCTGGGCTTTCAATATCAACTATGACTTCTAAAAATGGATAGATAAAAATAGCGCACAAATATAATGTTGCGCTATTTTGTCTCTTGCTAGATTTTTTAGGATTAAAGTTTGTGCCTAAAAAAGCCCCGTATCGGGGCTTTTTTGTTTTGGGATAGAAGGTGGATTCTGTACCATAAATCACAATAGCTTTTAGCTTGGATGTTTTCTCAATGCCAATTCTGGTACTCCTGTGAAATTGGAAAAAGGTTTTTGTAAAGGAGTCGTATTGTTGTGCTATTTTAGGAATACTTATGCTATGGTTTTTCATAAATAATATGTTTAGTGCTGAGTAGAGTGTGAGTAGTAAGTGATAGTTTGTAAAGTTGGTTTCTCCCCCATCATAGGATGTAACCCGAAAGTCCTTATTCTTGGTTCAATGCCTAGTGAGACATCACTTAAGCTGGGCCAATACTATGCACACCCTCAAAATGCATTTTGGTGCATTATGGGCAATCTCTTTCGCTTCAGTACTGAGGCAACCTATGCTGAAAGGGTGGATCTACTCAAAAAGAATAAAATTGCACTTTGGGATGTTTTGCAGGAGTGCGAGAGAGAAGGAAGTCTGGATTCATCAATTGTTGGTAGTAGTATTAAAACAAATAATTTCTCCCATTTACTGGCTTTACATCCTAGTATCCAGCTTATCGGATTCAATGGGGCTACAGCAGAAAAAGAGTATAAAAGAAGGGTGCTTCTAGGTTTGAATGGGCAGCACCAGCACATTCGGATGATTCGGCTGCCATCAACCAGTCCGGCTATGGCGGCTCTGAGCAGAGAGCAGAAGATAGCAAAATGGTCAGTGATTAAAATAGGAAACAGGTAGCAATGATTAAAGCAGATAAGCCGCTATTAGGTTTTGCGGCATATAGTGGTACTGGAAAAACGACACTGCTGATACAGCTGCTGCCAATATTAAAAGCGAAAGGGTTGCATGTGGGAATGATTAAGCATTCCCACCACTGTTTTGAAATTGATGTTCCTGGTAAAGACAGCTATGAACTGCGTAAGGCAGGAGCGGCACAAATGCTGCTTACTTCAAAGCATCGCTGGGCATTGATAGAAGATCGTGAAGAAGAGCATGAACCTCAGCTACAGGAAGAGCTTAATCGCTTGGATCAATCCAGGCTGGATCTTATCTTGGTAGAGGGATTCAGGCATGAGGCCTTCCCAAAGATAGAGTTGCATAGACCCTCTTTGGGTAAGCCGTTACTCTATCCAAACGATTGCAATATTATTGCAATA
Source organism: Gammaproteobacteria bacterium (assembly GCA_024275295.1). Lineage (GTDB taxonomy): Bacteria > Pseudomonadota > Gammaproteobacteria > Chromatiales > Chromatiaceae > WFXD01. The sequence continues at coordinate 3,079 of JAJRZI010000131.1, forward strand.
GCTACCGATGGTGAACTGTCTGAATCAACAACACTACCCATATTGGATATTAATAATGTACCAGCAGTTGTAGATTTTTTGATTAAGGCTATTGACTTAAAGTGATGGGGGTCAGTAGCTAGTGCTCTTTCAACATAATAAATCAGGATTCAGCGTTCCTGTGGTGTTTCGCAGCAAGGCGCCGTGCGCAGGCAATGGCCTTAGTCCTTGCCAAGTACGGCAACGCCGCTGCGGGACGCCACAGGAGCGCCCGAAGGGTTGGCCTGTCAGCGTCCATGGCTGCGTTATGCCTCTTGTTAAGGACTAAGGCCATTAACTGCGAGGCATGCCTCGCCTAAAGCGCCTACTTTTGGTGCCCTGAACACTGACAGACCAACTGAATCCTAATTTATTATGTTGAAAGAGCACTAGCCATTCACTTTTCAGCAGAGATATAGCAGATCCAACTGGGGTCTGCTTCTCCCTCTGTTGTGGGTTTAAAATCGCCATCGGGTTCACCATCTTCATCAAATCCCTGCCAGTAGACAGTGATGTTATTAAACCCTGTCTCTTCTAACAGCTCTCTGATCTCAGGCAGTGTCCATAGGCGCCAATTGTAACTGAAGGCATTTTTTAGCTTTGACCCATCAGGAAATTTGAAGTGTATATGGCAGGTTAATTCACCACTAATGGGTTCATATTTCTCTTGTTCCCATATATAGGTAAATTTGTGCTTTTTATGTTTAGTCTTCTCTTTAATATCTCGAAAACTGTCATAGCCGCCATAAGCATCCAGAAATAACACGCCATTATCTGCTAATGCAGTGTGTACGCTTTGAAAGTAATGTTTTAGCTCTTTGCGTGATTTAAACAGCCAATAGCTGAAATTCATTGCAGAGATGATCTCTGCAGCTTCAGTCTGAACAGTGAGCACATTTTCATTGAACAGTTGAATACGGCTGCTTTGGGATTTAGTCAGTTTGCTGAGATTATTCTTCTGCCCCCACTCCAAAACCTCAGGGTCAATATCTACGCCAATGGCATGATTATTTCTTCGGCGTTTCACCCAATCACAGCAGACATTTGCAGTGCCGCAGAAATCTTCCCTTAAAATTTTTGCGCGCTGCTTCCTTATTGCTTTAAAGGTAGCATCAACAAAGTCAATTTCTGATTCGGAACATTGCACTGAAAGCTCGTATAGCTTATGTCGATCAGCCCGTTCTGCCATTGTTGGGCCATTGCTGCAGCGGGTTTTATTTTTCTTGTCTGAAGATTTTCTGCTCATTAAATTGGCTCTGAATATGATGCTTTAATTCGAAAACTATAGGATAAAATGAGAGCTGATTCTACTTGGGATCAAAAAGAGCTGCCAGAGATAAAGATTGCCGGGTTGCCGTGCTGCTTTTGATCTAAATTTTGATGCGGTGATTGCTTCTAGACAGGTTCTGGTATACTATCGCGCATCCAAAAACTGGAGAGATGTCCGAGTGGCTGAAGGAGCACGCCTGGAAAGTGTGTATGGGTTAATAGCCCATCGAGGGTTCGAATCCCTCTCTCTCCGCCATACCTCAGATCTCAGTAGATCGTCTCTGCTGCCTCATTAGAAAGTTCCAATATATTAGAGTTGTGCAAATTAAAGAGTCATTTATGGACTCTGTATCCACACTGATTGTCCCGAAATTTTTCAAGATATCACATCTGCTTCAAATGCCGGTTTTGCCAGTTTAATTTCACGTTGTATCTGTTGGAAGCTGTGTCTCTTCCGCTGTTCTTTCTGGTCAAGTGAGAGTATCTTTTGAGGCGATTAAAAAAAGCCTTATTGCAAGATCGGTTGATCGTGGGCAGGGTGTGTCGTAAATGAGTCCTTGGGAAGGTATTGATGGCAATAATTGATGTATTTAATGGTGATGCAGATGGTATTTGCGCTTTGTTGCAGTTGCGCTTGGATAACCCTCAGGAATCTATGCTGGTTACAGGTGTAAAGCGGGATATCAAGTTACTGGCCAAGGTAGATGCACAGCCTGGTGATGAGATTACCGTGCTGGATGTCTCTCTTGAGAAGAACTGCAGCCACCTGGAAAGAGTGCTTGCACAGGGGGCAAAGGTCTTCTATGTCGACCATCATATGGCAGGGGAGATTCCTGATCATGGTGGGTTAACTACGCTGATTGATACTGACCCCAATATCTGTACCAGCCTTTTGGTTGATCAGCATCTGGGTGGAAAATACCGGGCCTGGGCCGTAACGGCAGCCTTTGGTGACAATATGAATCAAAGTGCTGAGCAGGCAGCCAGACAGCTCTCAATATCAGCCGATGATTTGGAGGCGCTGAAAACCCTGGGTATCTGCATCAATTACAACGGGTATGGCAGCACTGTTGAGGATTTGCACTTTTCACCTGATCAGCTCTATCGGGAGTTGGCCTCCTATAGTACGCCTTTTGATTTTATGGCAGACAGTCAGTCGGCCTATAAAAAACTACATGATGGTTATTTTGATGACCTGTCGTTGGCTGAGCAGGTTGAAGTTGAATGTGCCAATGAAGATGCAGCAGTGGTTATTTTGCCTGATGAAACATGGTCTCGACGCATCAGTGGTGTATATGGCAATCAGTTGGCAAATCAATACCCTGATCGTGCGCATGCCATACTGAGTTACCATCCGAAAGGGGGATATGTGGTGAGCGTTAGGGCACCATCAAACCGTAAAACAGGTGCGGATGAGCTGTGCAAAGAGTTTCCATCAGGGGGTGGAAGAAAAGGTGCTGCTGGTATCAATCAACTGCCCATAGATCAATTGGATCACTTTATAGCCAGATTAAACCATAGATATAAGGTGTGACCTGTCAGGCATGTTTTGGGGGTAGGGTAGTGAGAACCTTGCTCCTATGGGTTTCTGTCTGTACAATACGCTCCTTTTTTACGGCATGGGCTTATAACCCCCGCGCCAACTCTCTGCCTCACCACGCAATGCTGTCTGGGAGGCTTACTAGCCATAGGGAGCTACAATGAGACATTACGAAGTAGTATTTCTGGTTCATCCGGATCAGAGCGAGCAGGTTCCTGCCATGATTGAGCGCTACCGCTCAAGCCTGGAAGCCAAGGATGGAGTGATTCATCGCTTGGAAGACTGGGGCCGTCGTCAGCTTGCATACCCCATCAATAAAATCCACAAGGCACACTATGTACTCATGAATATTGAGTGTGGTGATGAAGCCTTGGCGGAGCTTGAGAATGCATTTCGTTATAACGATGCAGTGATTCGCAACCTGATTATCAAGCAGAAAAGAGCGGTCACAGAGGCCTCTCCTCTGGCCAAACCTGCTGAAGAGGCAGAGGCCAAGCCAGCTCCAGCAGCAGAGGAGGGCAAACCTGCGGCTGAAGAGAATAAGGCTGAAGAGAAAACAGAAACGGAAGCGTCAGCTTAATATTTCTGGTTTTATGCTTTTTAGAGTCGCACACCAGTGGCTTAATTGATTTTTAGGGGATTACCATGTCACGTTATTTTCGTCGTAGAAGATACTGCCGTTTTACTGCTGAAGGCATTACTGAGGTTGATTATAAAGACCTCAACCTGCTGAAAGCCTTTGTGAGTGAGAGTGGCAAAATTGTGCCAAGCCGTATTACTGGCACCAAAGCCAAGTATCAGCGTCAGCTCACCACAGCCATCAAGCGTGCGCGTTTCCTGGCGTTGTTACCGTACACAGATCAGCACGGTTAATACCTTTATCAGTTATGGGCTTTTCTTCCTAACTGTAAATAAAACCGTACCGTAGTTATGCGCTGGTTAGCATCTTATGTGATGCAGGGAAGGCGGCAGGCTGTATTTGCCGTCACCATGCTGGCCGTGCTTTCATGGAATATGTCATTGGTAGGCATATTAAATGCGGCAGTCATAGGCTTGGTTGCACTGCGTAATGGCCCAAATGAAGGGCTAATTACTGTAGGTCTGGCACTGTTAGGCAGTGCATTGTTGGGGTTGATTGTACTGGGTGACATGGCCCCAGCATTTGCAACGTTTGCGCTTGTGTGGACGCCTATCTTGCTTGTGGCTATCGTGTTACGGGTAACCCGCTCACTGGCAACTGCAGTGCAAAGCGGCCTGCTACTTGGTGTAGCAGTGATATTGGCCTATTTTGCCGTCATGCAGGATATGGTTGCAGGCTGGCGTGAAATACTGGAGACATTCAGCAAGCCACTTGTTGAGGCAGAGCTGCTGACTGGCAGTCAGCAGACAGATCTGGTCGATACCCTGGCGCCATGGATGACAGGGATATTGGCTGCCGGCTTGTATCTGCAACTGATGGCAGGTCTGCTAATGGCTCGCTGGTGGCAGGCGATGTTGTATAACCCAGGTGGCTTTCGACAGGAATTTCATAACCTGCGATTGAATCGGCTACTGGCTTATATTGCTGCCCCGGTGCTGGTATTGGGATTCAATACCGAGATGAGTGGCGCAGGACTACTGATTAATTATGTGGCGGTGCTTTTGGTGGCCGCATATTTTGTGCAAGGACTGGCGTTTGTACATGGCATTGCAGCGTTGGCTGGAGTCAATAGAGGCTGGCTGATTGCGATGTATGTACTGCTGATTGTGGCATTGCCGAACATGTTTGGACTATTGTTTGCGGCAGGCTATGCAGATGCCTGGTTCGATTTCCGGGCGCGTTTCCAAGCAAGAGGGAAGGCTGGTGGCGGGTCAATTGATTAAAAACCTGAGTAGAGGTAGGTAAGATGGACGTTATTCTGTTACAGAAAGTTGAGAATCTTGGCGGTCTGGGTGATGTTGTTTCTGTTAAGGCTGGCTATGGCCGGAATTTTCTTATTCCTACAGGCCGGGCGGCTTCTGCTACTGATGCCAATATGGCTGAGCTGGAAGGGCGTCGCGCTGAACTGGAAAAAGAGGCTGCTGATAAATTAAGTGCTGCTGAAAAGCGTAAAGCCAAGCTGGATGGTATGGCTGTGACCGTTGCCTGTAAGGCGGGTGATGAAGGTCGTCTGTTCGGTTCAGTTGGCACGGCTGATATTGCAAAAGCCGTCACAGAAACCGGTGTTGAGCTGGAGAAGCATGAAGTGCGCCTGCCGGAAGGCCCTTTCCGCGTTACGGGTGAATTTGATGTGGCTGTACATCTGCACTCTGATGTTGATGCCACGCTCAAACTGACGGTTGCTGCCGAGTAGTAAACTGCTGTTGCGGTAAGTATCATAGCCCGGGGCTTTTCAGTTCCGGGTTTTTTCGTGCCTGTAGATAATTCAAATCCCCAATAAACAGGAAAAGCGCTTCCCCCTGAAGTCGCTTTTTCGTATTCTCTCTTCTCACATCTAATTTAAACATTTATAGAGTCCATTCAACTATGCCTGATTCGGCTTTCTCCTCAGCTCCACCCGATTATGAAGATAGTGCTGTGGATCAGCTTCGGATTCCTCCTCACTCTATTCAGGCAGAACAGTCTGTATTGGGTGGTTTAATGCTGGATAACCTAAGCTGGGATCAGATTGCAGACCGGGTGGGTGAAATAGATTTTTACCGCCGTGAACACCAGCTTATTTTCAGAGCTATCGAATCACTGGCTGAAGTAAATAAACCCTTTGATATTGTTACCTTATCAGAGGAGTTAAGTCGGTTGGGTGCCTTGGATGAAAGTGGTGGTCTGGCCTATCTAAGCACCCTGGCAAAAGATACGCCCAGTGCGGCTAATATTCGTGCTTATGCGGATATTGTGCGTGAACACTCGGTTACCCGCCAACTGATCCATGTGGGTAATGAAATAGCGGACAGTGGTTTTCAGCCTGAAGGGCGCAGTAGCAGTGAGTTGCTGGATGCAGCTGAAAGCAAGGTATTTGAGATTGCTGAGCAGCGTTACAAATCTGGTGGTGGATTTGAATCGGTTAAAAACCTACTGACCAAGGCAGTGGATAAGATTGAAACGCTGTTTCAACAGGATGATCCCATTACAGGTGTGGCAACAGGTTTTGCTGATTTTGATGCGCAGACAGCAGGGCTGCAACCTGCCGATCTCGTAATTGTGGCGGGCCGTACCTCGATGGGCAAAACCTCTTTTGCGATGAATATTGCTGAAAATGTAGCCATTGGCAGCAAACTGCCCGTAGCTGTGTTCAGTATGGAGATGCCGGGTGACTCGCTGGTGATGCGTATGATGTCGTCACTAGGTCGCATTAATCAGCAGCGAGTCAGGACAGGGAAGCTGGAGGATGATGAGTGGCCGCGCCTGACAATGGCGGTAAATCTGCTATCAGAAGCCAAGCTCTACATTGATGATACCCCGGCACTGAGTCCGATGGAGGTACGGGCCAGAGCGCGCCGCCTGATGCGTGACCATAAAGAGCTGGGGCTTATCGTAATCGATTATCTGCAACTGATGCAGGCACCGGGGGCGGGGGATAACCGCACCAATGAGATCTCTCTTATCTCCCGCAGCCTCAAGGCGTTGGCCAAAGAGCTGAATGTGCCGGTGATTGCGTTATCTCAGCTCAACCGTGGCCTGGAGCAGCGTACCAATAAGCGCCCGATTATGTCAGATCTACGTGAATCAGGCGCCATTGAGCAGGATGCTGATCTGGTTGTTTTCATCTATCGTGATGAGGTCTACAACGAAGAGAGCCCGGATAAAGGCATGGCAGAGATCATTATTGGCAAGCAACGTAATGGCCCTATCGGAACGACCCGGCTGACTTTTCTTGGCCAGTACACCAAGTTTGAGAATTATACGGGTGATGTCTATGGTGATCACTACTAAGCCTAGATTAACCAGTTGACCGCTTTGAGGCGAGCCTAAGTGCGTGATAATAAACAAACCTATCTAAAAGCCAAGTTTCACCTATTGGGTGAGGGCGCTACAGCCTGCCCAGCGGCTCTGAGTGCCCGCCTGGCTATGCAAAAAAAATCGTTAAGGAATAATAATGCCATTAACTTATTTTTTTGCTACGCCAATCAGACACTCAGAACCACTGGGCAAGCTGTTCAACTGATTAATCTAGTACACCGTCCAGGTTATATTGACGGGTACAGTTGGCCTGCCAGCGTTCAGGGCAAGGCATGTCTCGCAGTTAATGGCCCTTCCCTTAACAAGAGGCATAACGCAGCCATGAGCGCTGACAGGCCAACCCTTCGGGCGCTACTGTGGTGTCCCGCCACGGCGTTACAGCACTTGGCAAGGACTATGGCCATTGGCTGCGTGCTGTGCCTTGTTGCGGAACACCACAGTAGCGCTGTACCCGTCAATATAACCTGGACGGTGTACTAGGCTAATGGGTTCTGCGCCTCGCGCTGTTATTGATCTTGCTGCACTGCGCCACAACCTTGAACGGGTGTGCAGCGTTGCGCCAAACAGTCGTATATTGGCGGTAGTAAAAGCCAATGCATACGGGCATGGTCTGCTTCGGATAGTTAAAGCATTGGGGATAGCTGTTGATGCATTGGCTGTTGCTCGCGTTGGTGAAGGTATTTTACTGCGTCAGGCAGGCATCTCTTGCCCTGTTGTGGTGTTGGAGGGCTGTGCAGACCAGCAGGAGTTGAATCTGGCAGCTGCCAATCAGTTTGAGTTGGTAGTACATAATCTTGAGCAGGTGAAACTGCTACAGCGGTATAAGATAAATAACCCTGTTGCCTGTTGGTTAAAGATTGACACAGGGATGCATCGTCTTGGCCTCACTGTAGATTCAGCGCTTACTGCATACCAAGCGTTGAACGCTTGCAGTTCTGTTTCAGGTCGGCCGCATCTTATGACCCATTTTGCCAATGCGGACCATCTTGCAGATGCCGCAACACTAACCCAGTGGCAGCTTTTTCAGACAATAGCATCAAAGTTGGATAGTGAGGTCAGCTGTGCCAACTCAGGTGCCATTCTTGGTTGGCCTGAGACGCATGCGGATTGGGTTCGCCCAGGTATTATGCTTTATGGTGTGTCGCCGTTTATGAATGGCCGGCCTGAGGCGTATGATCTACGCCCTGTTATGAGTCTGCAGAGTCAGTTGATTGCGATCAATCACTATAAAAAAGGTGATGCCATTGGTTATAGCGGCACCTGGGTTTGCCCGGAAGATATGGCTATTGGGGTTGCCTCTATCGGTTATGGTGACGGTTACCCAAGGCATGCTGCATCAGGAACTCCCGTGTTGCTCAACGGTCAGCGGGTGCCTCTGGTTGGACGGGTATCTATGGATATGATCACGCTGGATCTGCGTGGCTGCCCGGATGCGCGAGTGGGTGACCCTGTGGTATTGTGGGGCGCTGGTTTGCCAGTGGAAGAGATCGCTGAGGCGGCAAATACTATCACGTATCAGCTCCTGTGCGGTGTGACAGCCCGGGTTGGTTTTGTTGAGGAGCAAGGGGCCGATGGGCAAGCAGAAAGCGGGTAAATCAGTCTTTAACTGCAAGGCCTGTGGCGGCAACTTTCCTAAATGGTCTGGCCAATGCCCTGACTGTGGAGGTTGGAATACTCTAGAGGAAGGGGTGGCTGCTGTAGATAGCAGTGCAAAAAATCCGCGCTTTGCGGGTTATGCCGGTGATGCCAGCAAGAATCGTGTACAGATGCTGGCCGATGTTAAGCCGGAATCTGAAGGGCGTTTTCCCACAGGTATTGGTGAGCTGGATCGTGTATTGGGTGGTGGCCTTGTCTCTGGCTCTGTTGTACTCATTGGTGGCGACCCTGGCATTGGCAAATCTACCCTGCTGATCCAGACGCTGGCCCGGTTATCAGATCAACTTTCCACACTTTATGTCAGTGGTGAGGAGTCTCCTGAATAGATTAGTCTGCGTGCCCACCGGCTTGGACTGCCCTGTGAAAACCTACAGCTGTTACCTGAAACCTGTGTCGAGCGTATCCTTCCTTTGGCACAGAAACATAATCCGGATGTGATGGTGGTGGACTCGGTTCAAACACTCTACACCGAACTGCTGCAATCTGCGCCGGGTGCCGTTGCGCAAGTGCGGGAGGCGACGGCTCAATTGGTGCGGTTTGCCAAACAGACGGGGACAGCTGTCTTTTTGGTCGGCCATGTGACCAAAGATGGCTCGTTGGCTGGCCCACGTGTGTTGGAGCACATGGTTGATGCGGTACTCTATTTCGAGGGTGAAGCGGGCAGCCAGTTTCGCTTGATCTGCACCATCAAAAACCGCTTTGGTGCGGTCAATGAGCTGGGCGTATTTGCCATGACAGATCGTGGGTTGAAGGAGGTGAGCAACCCTTCAGCAATATTTCTCTCACGCCATCAAACCCAGGTCTCCGGCAGCATTGTGATGGTGACTCGAGAGGGGAGTCGTCCGCTATTGGTTGAGGTGCAGGCTTTGGTGGATGAAAGTCATCTGGGGAATCCCCGACGCGTTACATTGGGGCTGGAGCAGAACAGGCTCTCCATGTTGCTGGCGGTGTTGCACCGGCATGGTGGCATCGCCATGTTTGATCAGGATGTCTATGTGAATATTGTGGGTGGGGTGCGTATTACAGAGACAGCAGCAGATCTGGCGGTGTTGCTTGCGGTGCTCTCCAGCCTGCGTGACAAAACCATGGCGCAGGATTTAGTGGCATTTGGTGAAGTAGGGCTGGCTGGAGAGATCCGGCCTGTGCCAAATGGCCAGGATCGGCTGCGCGAAGCAGCCAAACATGGCTTTCGGTGTGCCATTGCGCCCAAAGCAAATGTGCCTAAAAAAGCAATTCCAGGCCTTGAAGTGATTGCAGTGGAGCGTCTTTCAGATGCGCTGGATGCTGTATTATCCTAAAAAGAGCAGTTAAAACCTACTGCGGCCAACTAATGCACTGAATCTGCGAATCTTTCTTGCTGCATTTCCGCTCACCGTAGGGGTGGCTACGCTTTCGTGCAAATTCAGCAAGAAAGATCCACATCTTCAGCACCTTAGTTGCCCTCGCTACGGTTTCAACTGCTCTTTTTAGGATTATAAAACTCACCCCAGTGCAGCAAGCTCACGTTCAACAAGCTCAGTATCACCCAGGTTGAGTTCGGCCAGTCGTCTTAAATGGCTGATACTGTCGATATCTATTTGATTGCATTGAATGCCGATATGGTCATTTTCGATGTGCGCGACTTCTCCCTGCATGATGATCTGCGCGCCATCATCTGACAGTTTGATCTCTAATGCCACTTTGTCCCCAGTAGCCCCATTCCAGCCGACCGGCTGAGAAACCAGAGCGCCTTTTAGAGAGACATCGATAATGTTGCACAGATATGTTTTCTCAGCACTGATAACAGTGGCAGGGGTGTCAAACAGAATGCGGTGAAAACGTCTGCGGTTTTTGTCGTCAGGATGGGTGGCGAACATAATCTCTCCAGAGCAATATGTGAATTCATTTTATATAGTCAGGCGTCAAGCATCTGCGGCAATCTCTGACCGGGTTGAGGCGCTTTGATGGTGAAAAATCATACGTATCTTGCCAATCTGCACCGTGTCGCCATCAAATAGCTGTTGGCTGTGTTCTTTAATTGAATGGCCATTGATATGTGGTGGCTTGTTACCTTCCAGATGCGATAAAAAGTAGCCGTCTCTCAGGTGTGCAATTGCAGCAGTTGCCAAACCTTCAATCCCCAGTCGTGTTAAACCGCTTTCTATCGGTATTACCTTGCCCAAATGTTTCCCATTTATAATCTGTACACAGGTTTTAAGTTGTGATTGCTGTTCCACTGCAGCAAAATCTTTATCACTAATCCCTTTTAGATTTGGCTCCTTATGCAGGAGTGGAGTGTTATCTGTCTGTTTGTTGAAGGCAGGTGAGATGGGAGGTAGTTTAATGATGCGGGATTTAATGGGTGCAGTGGCCGTCAGCGTGCCAAAGGTCTGGTCATCTTCTGCAAAAGTAAGTGTATGTTTGCCAATCTGGATTATGTCGCCATGAGAGAGTAGATGCTCTGTTATGGGTCGATGGTTGACCAATGTAGGCAGTTCATTTGTCACGGTAATTACTTGGCCGCCTGTCTGGTTGGGGGTGATTTTGGCGTGTATGGGGGCGACAGCAAGGCTGTCAATAACCAGTGTGCAGGTGGGGTTTCTGCCAATGGTTGTAACCTCAGTGGTGTCATCAAAATGATAGACTGTTATTGGGCGTCCTTTAAATGACAAGCTGAGTTTTGCCACTCTTCTATTCCTCGCTACGTTTTTTAACTGCTCTTTTTAGGGTTATGTCTCTTTTAAAGTGTTATATCCAGTTGCGAACATGGGATGTAACCACTGCTATATGCTTTATAACACTATAGCTGCTGTATATTTTGACACAACTTTTTGAGGATAAAAGCAGGTTATTTAGTGATGAAAGGGGAGGTTAGGAAGGCAGAGTCTCTTTTTTTCGGTGTTGTGGGTAAAAACGAACGGTTTTTACCGCATTTCCCTTTATTTGAATAATATCCAATGGGTAGCCGGCAAGTAGGAGACTGGTGCCGGTTTCAGGGATATTTTCCAGGTATTCAATGATCAGGCCGTTTAGGGTCTTGGGGCCATTGGTGGGCAGTTCCCACTTCATGCTGCGTACCAGTTCTTTGACATTTGCACTGCCATCAATCAAAAAGCTGCCATCATCCTGAGGTTGTACGTCTGGCAGGGTATCAGCAGGATCAGTGGTGAATTCACCGACGATCTCTTCTAACAGATCCTCCAGTGTAACAAGCCCTAAAAGGTCGCCGTACTCATCAACAACCAGTCCAATCCGGTTTTTTGTGCGCTGGAAATTGAGCAGTTGCTGATTGAGCGGTGCTCCCTGTGGAATAAAATAGGGTTCCCGGCAGATGCCCCTGATTATATCCTTGGATAGTGTTCCATCTATCAAAGCATGCATGGCGTGACGTACATGAATGGTACCTATTATATTGTCAATGCTCCCTCTATAGACGGGGAGGCGGGTGTAGTGTGCATTTTGAAGCTGCTGAACCACTTCATCCAGGGGGTCATCCAGATTGATACCATCCACGTCATTACGGGGGATCATGATGTCCTCTACTGTGGATTGCTCCAAATCCAATATGCTCAGAAGCATGTTTCTGTGACGTTGTGGAATCATGGCCCCTGTTTCTAATACAACTGCGCGCAACTCCTCTGGGCTTAAATGATTATTATTTCTCCCCTCAGGTGTAACACCGGCAGCCCTTAGAATGCCATTGGCGATGATGTTAACAATCCAAACCAGGGGGTAGCAGATTTTTAGTAGCGGGGTGTAAATAATGGCTGCTGGAAAGGCCAGGCGCTCGGGGTGCAATGCCGCCAGTGTCTTGGGGGTGACCTCTGCGAAAATAAGGATCACAAAGGTCAGAAGACCGGCAGCTATGGCGATGGTGTTCTCGCCACCCAATCGCAGTGCAATGATGGTTGCAATTGAGGAGGCCAAAATATTTACAAAATTGTTCCCCAGCAGGATTAACCCTATGAGTCTGTCAGGTCGCTTAAGCAGCTTATCTGCACGGGTGGCAGCGGTATGACCTCTGTCAACAAGATGACGCAATCGATAACGATTCAGCGTCATCAAAGCGGTTTCAGAGCCGGAGAAAAATGCAGAGAGAAGGATTAATACAATCAGCGCCCCAAAAAGTGCGCTTAGAGGAATATCACTCAACCAATGATACCTTTTATTAAGGGGATAGTGTCATTACTAGGCTGCCATGGACTTTATGTCAAGTGATTTGAATAAAACCCTATATATGCGACATTATTTTGACATATTGTCAATCTAGTGCTTTACTTCATGTGTGGGTTGTAACTCATTGATTTTATCAAAAAAGAGAAAGCAATAATGTCTCAGGACAAAGAAACCAAAGCTATCAGCAAAAATAGTTGCGTAATATTGACGGGGGGGCATTCTGAAGATGATGTTTATCTAAAAAATATTATTGAATTTATTGACTATTCAGTAAAGATAGCTGCTGATGCTGAGGCATTGGAGAGGTATTTAGATGAGTTAGGTGAAGCCTGTGTGGCGGTTATTTTAGGTGCTGAGCGTAAGTCAGATCTCTCTGCAGCTCTTTTACAAACCCTTAGTGAGAGAGAGAACAGGCCAGCAATATTTCAAGTTGGGCCAGATAAGCCAAGGAAAAATATTATCACTGGGACGGTAAATATTATTGGCAGCATAGCATTACCAACGCGCCATGATATTTTGACTACCCTGCTGCATAAGGCAGAGGTGCATAATGAAATCAGCTCTGCCAGTGGGGAGGATATGCGCTCACTAGAGCTGTTTAGGAGCCTGTCAGGTAACAGTCGCTCCACCAGAAGGATTGCACGCATGATTGCACAGGTGGCAGATACTGATGCTACCGTTTTGCTTTTGGGTGAATCGGGCACAGGTAAAGAGGTGGTAGCCCGAAAGTTGCACTATCATTCATTGCGCCGTGGCAAGCCCTTCGTGCCGGTAAACTGTGGGGCCATCCCTGCAGATTTGCTGGAGAGTGAGCTTTTTGGACATGAGAAAGGTGCATTTACCGGCGCTATCAGTGCCCGCCAGGGGCGTTTTGAGATGGCAGAAGGTGGAACGCTATTTCTGGACGAAATTGGTGATATGAGCATGCCCATGCAGGTCAAGCTGCTACGGGTGCTGCAAGAGCGCTCTTTTGAGCGGGTAGGAAGCAATAAAACCATCAAATGTAATGTCCGCATTATTGCAGCGACTCATCGTAATCTGGAAAAAGCGATAACAGAGGATCTTTTCAGAGAGGATCTCTTCTACCGACTCAATGTCTTTCCTATTGAATTGGCTCCCCTTAGAGAGCGGATAGAGGATATCCCACTGTTAACGACCGATCTGATCTCCCGTATAGAGAATGAAAAGCGTGGCTCGGTTCGATTAACACCTGCTGCTGTTACTGCATTGAGCCACTATGGTTGGCCTGGCAATGTGCGAGAGTTGGCTAACCTGATCGAACGTCTGACAATCCTCTATCCCTATGGTGTTGTTGATGTCAAAGACCTGCCTGAAAAATTTAGATAGGGTGTGGATCTCTCCCAGGTTGAGAGTGACCTGCCTCAGGTAACTATTGCAGATACGGAGAGCAATTCAGTACGTAATGTGGCACGCCTGCCGCATGAGGGCATTGACCTGAAAGAGCACTTATGTAGCTTGGAGCAAGAGCTGATTCGACAGGCACTGGAAGAGGCGGGTGGTGTTGTTGCTCATGCCGCCAAGCGGCTTAAAATGCGCCGGACCACACTGGTGGAAAAACTTCGAAAATATGGCATGCAACGGGGCAGTGAGTCGTCAGTTATTTGACGGTGTATGTTTTGCGGTAAATAAGTTATTGTAATAAAAGGTAAATAAAAATAGGCACATTAATTGCTGCTACTGGATTAGACGTCCAATCGGGACTCAATCGAGTAGAGAATTTAAGTGCCAATATCCTCTCACAATCATGCCAGACAGCAGCAGTTGGAAGATGCCTTCCTGGTTTTTAATCAGGTATCAGAGCAGTTAACCGACTCATACCAGCAACTGCAAAACCGGGTTGAGCAGCTAAGCCAGGAGCTGGCTGAAACACGTACAGACCGTCTATGTCAGCTGGCGGAAAAAGAGCGCCTGGCAAACCGGCTCTCTCATCTGCTTGAAGTTATGCCCGCAGCGGTAGTGGTTGTGGATGGCGAGGATTCTATCCAGGAGTTTAATCCGGCAGCAGCCAGAATGTTGGATGGCATCAAGCAAGGTTCCCTCTGGTCTGAGCTTTACCAGCACTCTTTTACTAAAAAAAGCAGAGGTGATCTCTGTCTGAATAACGGTGCATTGATTACACTCTCTGAATGCACCCTCTCCCCTGAGTCTGGAAAAATTATACTGCTGCTGGATGTTACTGAGACGCGTGAGCTACAAGAGCATCTGAATCGACAGGAGCGTTTGAGTAGCCTGGGAAATATGGCAGCCCAGCTAGCGCACCAGATACGAACCCCACTGACCTCTGCACTGCTGGACAGCTCTCATCTTGCGCGTGAGGATCTGTCAAAAGATCGTCGCCAACAATTTTCCAGTCGGTTGCGCACCCGCCTCTGCCATATCGAGCGTCAAATAAAAGACATGCTCGCCTTTGCCAGCGGCAACCAGGGGGCGCTTGTTCCGACTGCTGTTACACCATTGATGGTGAATCTGGAACAGATGCTTGAGCCTCTGATTAAGGCACGCAATGCAAAATTTGAGCTGATTGACCGGACGGGTGGTGATCTGGTCATCCAGGGTAATCAGGATGGACTGCTGGGTGCATTGATGAATCTGGCCAGTAATGCGCTGGCCCATGGCGGCGCCCAGGTGCAGTTGCAGATAGCGCTGGAGCGTGCTTCAGGTGTGCTGTTGGAGATCAAGATCAGCGATAACGGGGCAGGTATTCCCGAAGAGATAAAAGAGCAGATCTTTGATCCATTTTTTACCACAAGCAGCGATGGTACCGGCCTGGGTTTGGCTGTTGTGCAGTCTGTTGTTTTGGCCCATGAGGGCAGCATATCCGTTGTCCCATCCGAGCTTGGTGGAGCCGGTTTTAAAATCAGCCTTCCTTTGTACCAGGAAGGTCGCCGTGAGGAGACGGTGCCAGATCCCGCAGGCAGATCCGGCGTGTATGAAATATATTCGAGGAATCTCTTATGAATCAGACAAGTGTATTGGTTGTAGAAAATGATCCCACTCTGTGTGAGACATTGTGCGATACCTTGGAAATGGCCGGTTATGATGTCCAGACCGCAGGTGAAGGGCAGGCAGCACTCAATGTGCTGGAGCGTCACTCCATTGGCATGGTTGTCAGTGATGTGCAGATGCGTCCAATGGATGGGCATGTTCTGATGCAGAAGATCAAGGCGCTCTATCCCACAATTCCTGTTTTGCTGATGACGGCCTATGGCAGTGTGGATAAAGCAGTATCGGCCATGCGGGATGGCGCAGTTGATTATCTGGTAAAACCCTTCGAAGCCGAAATGCTGCTGGAAAAGGTAAAGAACAGCATTCTGCACTCTACTGAAGAGGCTGCATCCATTATCGCTGAAGATCTGCGCACACGGGATATACTGGAACTCTCCCGGCGGGTTGCTCAAAGTGAAGCCACCGTCATGATCGGAGGTGAGAGTGGAACGGGTAAAGAGGTTTTTGCCCGCTACATACACCGTTGTTCTGGTCGTAGTGATGGCCCATTCGTTGCGCTGAATTGTGCAGCCATTCCAGAGAACATGCTTGAGGCCGTGCTGTTTGGCTATGAAAAAGGTGCCTATACAGGCGCACATCAGGCCTGTGCAGGTAAGTTTGAGCAGGCGCAGGGCGGCACCCTGTTATTGGATGAGATCTCAGAGATGACTCTTGCGTTGCAGGCCAAACTCCTGCGTGTGTTGCAAGAGCGTGAGGTTGAGCGGCTGGGTGGTCGCAAGCTGATCCAGCTTGATGTACGTGTTTTGGCAACATCCAATCGCAACCTGCGGGAAGAGGTCGCTGCCGGGCGCTTCCGTGAAGATCTGTTCTATCGACTCAATGTGTTTCCCTTAACACTGCCTCCACTGCGTGAGCGACAGAGGGATATTCTGCCGTTGGTCACTTTCCTGCTAAAGCGTTACCTACAGCCTGGTGAGGCTCTGCCTTCAATCTCTTCAGTAGCTCAGCAACGCCTTTTAAGCCATAGCTGGCCGGGTAATGTAAGAGAGTTGGAGAATGTGGTTCAACGTGCACTTATTCTGCGTTCAGGGAGTGAGATCTTCCCGGATGACCTCTGTTTTGAAATGGAACCGGCTATTGATGCTGACAGCTCAGCCATGGTTTCTCCTGGTGGGCGACTCTCTGAGGATCTGAAATCAGTAGAAGAACAGATGATTCTGGATGCATTAATAAATGGGAATGGCACCCGCAAAGAGGTGGCAGAACGTCTTGGGATTAGCCAGCGCACATTGCGCTACAAGATTGCACGCTTACGTGATGCGGGTGTGGCCATTCCACGGTAATTGTTGGCGTAATACTTGCTTGATAATTAACAGTCTAAAAAGGTGATCTGACAATGAATACGATAGATGTTAATCAGGTTCTAACTCAAATGAGGCGGCTGGAAGGCTTGGCCAAAAATGAGGTGATATCTGTCGAGCAGGGGCAGGGTGCTGATTTTGGTGATCTGCTGAAACAGTCTATTGATAAGGTTAATGAGACCCAACAGACGGCGGGTTAACTGAAAACTGCCTTTGAAACAGGTTCAAAAGATGTTGATTTGGCAGAGGTTATGATCGCAGTGCAGAAATCCAGCGTCTCATTTCAAGCGATGGTACAGGTGCGCAATAAGCTGGTTGAAGCCTATAAAGATGTCATGAGCATGCCAATATAATGAACAATTTTAGAGGATAGGTAGAGATGGCAGCTGCAAATCCCAATACAGAGCTAATGCAGGTTGCGCCACAGGGGCTGATGTCCAACCCCGTTGTCCGGCAATTGCTGGTTATGTTGACGCTGGCGGGCAGCATCGCCTTGGGCATTGTCGTGGTGCTGTGGGCCTGGACCCCAAACTATACCGTGCTCTATGGTAGCTTGACTGAAAAAGATGCCTCAGAGATTGTTACGGCGCTACAGCAGGCTGGAATAGAGGTAAAGGTGGATCAGACCACAGGCAGTGTCATGATTCCTGCAACCGATGTGCATGATGCACGGCTGAAACTTGCCAGCCAGGGGTTGCCCCGTGGTGATGGTTTGGGGTTTGAACTGTTGCAACAGGAGACAGGGTTTGGCACTAGCCGCATGGTTGAAGCGGCTCGATATCAACGTGCTATGGAAGGTGAACTGGCACGTACCATTAGCACCCTCTCCACTGTCCAGACAGCACGTGTACATCTGGCGCTGCCCAAGCAGTCTGTATTTGTGCGCAAGCGTAAGAAATCCAGCGCTTCAGTTGTTGTAAAGCTCTTTCCGGGGCGCGTGCTTGAAAAAGGGCAGGTTGCATCCATCGTTTATATGGTCTCTTCCAGTGTGCCAGAGCTGGAAGCGGATAATGTTACGGTGGTAGATCAGAAGGGCAATATGCTCAGCGGTCAGGGTGGCACCCATGAGATGATGCTGAGCAGCTCTCAGTTTGATTACACCAGCAAGGTTGAGGAGCGTTATCGAAATCGTATTGAAGATATCCTTTCCCCGATTTTGGGTGCTGATAGTGTGCGCGCCCAGGTGACGGCAGAGGTGGATTTTACCTTGGTTGAAAAAACGGAAGAGAGTTTCAATCCAAAAGCGCAAAAAGAGCTAGCGATACGCAGTGAGCAGATCAATGAAGAGAGCAGCCAGTACTCTGGGGTGCAAGGTGTGCCTGGCGCGCTGAGTAATCAGCCGCCAGGCGGTGGTATTGCCCCTGAGCGTATCGGTCAAGTTGAAGGTGGTGATATAACGGCATCAGAGCCGATAAACAGCAGCAAACAGGCCACACGGAATTATGAGCTGGATAAAGTGATCAGCCATACCCGCATGCCTACCACCAGCCTGCGGCGCTTATCAGTAGCTGTGGTTGTGGATAACCCACAAGTTTCAGGTAAGAAAAAAGATGGGGCAGCGGCTGGGCGTACCCCTGAAGAGCTGGAAAAAATCACACAGCTGGTCAAAGAAGCCATGGGATTCAATGAAGCACGTGGTGACAGTGTGCGGGTGATCAATGCAGCCTTCCAGTTGCCTCCAGAGCCAGAACCGTTGCCTGAAGAGGCTATTTGGGAACAGGCATGGGTATGGGATGTGGCGCGTCAGGTGAGTGGCCTGTTATTGGTACTGGTGCTGGTCTTTGTTGTGCTAAAGCCAACGATGAAGAAGCTGCTTGCGGTGCCTCTTTTACCAGTACCTGCACCTGTAGCTGCTGGTGGGGCACCGGGTGAAACAGGAGGTGAGGCTGCTGCACAGGTTCAGTTGCCAGGCCCCGGGGAATATGAAAACACCCTGGATGCAGCAAGAGGTATGGTGCAAGAAGATCCAAAGCGTGTGGCACAGGTGGTAAAGAAGTGGGTATCTGAAGATGCCGGATAAAGAGGCGGCCAAGATAAAAGGGGTTGAGCGTGCAGCCATCCTGCTGCTTGCGTTGGGTGAAAAGGATGCAGCTGAAATCCTCAAACACATGGGGCCGAAAGAGGTTCAGGATGTGGGTTTGAGGATGGCCACAATGACCAATGTCAGTACGGCACAGATGGAAGAGGTGATGAGTTCATTCGTATCCACCTTAAAAGGTGAAACGGCCCTGGGTCTCGATTCGGATGATTATATTAGAAATGTATTAACCAGTGCCCTGGGCGCGGAGAAAGCAGGCGGGATGATTGACAGGATTCTGCTGGGCCGCAACAGCAAGGGTTTGGAGCAGCTAAAGTGGATGGATCCAAAGTCTGTTGCAGAGATGATCCGGTTGGAGCATCCACAGATTATAGCCATAGTACTCTCCTTTCTTGATGCTGATCAGGCTGCTGATGTGCTATCGGTTTTTCCTGAAAATATTCGCACAGACATTCTTATGCGGGTTGCCACTTTGGAAGGCATTCAACCCGCTGCACTGCAGGAGTTGGATTCAATTCTGGATCAGCAGTTTTCAGGTGCCAGTAGTGCAAAATCAACGGGACTGGGAGGGATTAAAACAGCAGCTGATATCCTGAATCTGCTTGATGGTGCTATTGAAAGCAAGATTACAGATCAGATCATGGGGATTGATCAGGAGCTTGGTCAAGAGATTCAAGACAACATGTTTGTCTTTGAAAACCTTATTGATATCGATGATAGAGGCATTCAGACATTGCTGCGTGAGGTGGCTTCAGAGCAGTTGCTGCTGGCACTGCGCGGTGCTGATGAGGCGCTGAAAGAGAAGATCTTTAAAAACATGTCCAAACGTGCCTCAGAGATGCTTCAGGATGATCTGGAGGCTGCGGCACCTGTGCGGCTCAGTGATGTCGAAGGTGCACAGAAAGAGATATTGTCGGTAACCCGACGTTTATCTGATGCAGGTGAGATTATGCTGGGAGGTTCAGGTGGAGAAGAGTTCGTCTAAGGTTATCTCCGGTATAAAACAGGATGAGTTGCAACAATGGGACCCACCCAGTATTTCCCACGGGGGGTTATCAGGCAAAAAACTGAACAGCTCATTGATGACGGCAGCCCAATTGGAGCAGATTCAAAAGCAGGCCTATAAAGAGGGATTTGAACAGGGGAAAAAAGAGGGATTTAGCTACGGCCATAAAGAAGCACTGGAAGAGGGGCGCAAACAGCTACAGGAAAATATTCAAAACATGGAGCAACTCCTCCATGCACTCGAGACACCGTTTAAACAACTTGATGAACAAGTGGAACAGGAGCTGGTTGCACTGGCAATAGCCATTGTTAAACAGCTGGTTCGACGTGAAATCAAGGCAGATCCAAACCAGATTCTGGGTGTGGTTCGTGAAGCCATAGGCATACTGCCTGTCTCTTCGCGCAATGTACGCCTGGTGCTGCATCCAGATGATGCAGCGATGGTGCGTGAGGTTTATAGCACAACAGAGACAGAGTTGGGTTGGACAATAGTTGAGGATCCCATACTGGCGCGAGGCGGATGCAGGGTGTTGACGGATGCCTCCCAAGTTGACGCGACCCTGGAATCACGTCTGGCCAGCCTTATTGCACCGCTGCTGGGTGGTGAACGTGCCCGTGAGGACGGTGATACGTGACACTTCCAAAAACTGACCGCAATGCCATCTGGAAAGCACGATTGACGAAAAATATCAATCAGCTCAGTGATTCCCGCGGCCTGACACTGGAAGGCCGTCTGACCCGCATGGTTGGCCTCACACTGGAAGCGGTGGGTTGCAGGGCTGCGATTGGTGGACAGTGTGATGTGATCAGTAGCAGTGGAGATGTGATTGAATCTGAGGTGGTGGGGTTCTCGGGTGAAAGTCTTTATCTCATGCCCACAGGTGATATTAGGGGTCTGGAGCAGGATGCCAGAGTTGTTCCTACCGGTCGGGTCTGTGAAGCTGTGGTTGGTGAAGAGCTGTTGGGACGGGTTATTGATGGTGCAGGGCGCCCACTGGATGGTAAAGGCCCTTTGCAAGCCACCCAGCGTCGTACCCTGACGGGAACTGTATTCAATCCACTCTCCCGCACCCCTATTCGTGAACCTCTGGATGTCGGGGTTCGAGCTATCAACGCCTTGCTAACAGTTGGGCGAGGCCAACGATTGGGGTTATTTGCCGGATCAGGTGTGGGCAAGTCGGTTTTACTCGGCATGATGACACGCTACACCAATGCGGATGTCATCGTGGTTGGATTGATTGGCGAGCGAGGCAGAGAGGTAAAGGAGTTTGTAGAGAACAACCTGGGGCCTGAAGGTCTTGCCCGTGCGGTTGTGGTGGCTGTGCCTGCTGATCATGCCCCCTTGCGCCGAATGCATGGTGCCATGCTGGCGACCAGTATTGCTGAATACTTTCGTGATCAGGGTCTACAGGTGTTGTTACTTATGGACTCATTGACCCGGTTTGCACAGGCCCAGCGTGAGATCTGGCTGGCTATCAATGAGCCTCCTGCAACAAAAGGTTACCCGCCATCTGTTTTTGCAAAGCTGCCCCAATTGGTGGAGCGTGCCGGTAATGGGGAGAAGGGTGGTGGTTCGATTACCGCCTTTTATACCGTATTAACAGAAGGGGATGATCAAAATGACCCGATTGCCGATGCGGCGCGTGCGATTCTTGATGGGCATTTTGTACTCTCCAGGCAGTTGGCCGAGAGTGGCCACTATCCAGCCATTGATATCGAGGCGTCAATCAGTCGGGCGATGAATGATATAGCATCACCAGAGCATCGACAGGCGGCAATCGCTTTTAAGCAGCTCTACTCCATCTATCAACAAAATCGAGATCTTATCAATGTCGGTGCCTATCAGGCAGGGAGTGATGAGCGAATAGATGCAGCGATTGAGGCGATGCCCATACTGCTGGAATTTCTGCGTCAGGATATGCATGTCCCTGTGCCTCTTGGGCAGAGTTTAACGGATCTTATGGCTCTGTTTCCTCCGCAGAAAACAGAGATTATTTCGGCATAAAGCGTAAATATTTGCCATAGTTGTAATAGGAGGGAGTACCCTGTATGTCACCATCGAAACGTTTTAAGCCGGTTTTACGTGTGGCCGAATCCAATGAGCGCAATGCAGCCCATCAGTTTGGAGATTCATGCCGTTATATGCAGGAGCAGGAAGCCAAGCTGGATGAGTTACGGCAATATCATGATGAGTATCTTGAGCGATTTAACACCGCCTCACGAAATGGGATAAATGCAGCGCAGCTAAGAGAATATCAAGCCTTTTTGTCTAAGCTTGATCTTGCTATTAAAGAACAAGAGGCTGTTGTACAGGCCAGTGATAAAAACCAATCTGTAAAAAAAGAGCTTTGGCAGCAAAAGCATATACGGAGCAAGGTGTTGGATAATGTGATGCAGCGTTATCAGGCAGAAGAAAAGCGCATCCTGGAAAAGCGCGAACAAAAAGAGGCGGATGAGAAAAATCAGCGCCGTTAGCCATCTCTTGAGTCATAGCCAGGTGGGAATTTGCCCGCCACAATATAGGCAAATGCGATCACCTCGGCTATAGCGTGGTAGAGGGCTTCAGGTATCTCATCGCCCAAAGGGATCTGGGCCAACAAAGCGGCAAGTTCAGGGTCATCTTCCAGTGGGATATTATGTTCTTCAGCAATGGTCAGTATCTGGCGGGCGACTGCACCCCCTCCCTTGGCCGTCACCCTTGGTGCATTTTTCTCATCGTAATAGAGTGCTATCGCAAGTTCTTCCTGTTGATCTGGATTTTTACTGTTCATGCCTTTTCATCCAATAAAAATGTTGCAGTGGAAGGCGTACTGGGCAGGGGTTTAATTTCCCCTTGTTGACTGTGAAGATGGCCAACCTTTAGGCCAACCCGGATAAATGCATCATTGAGCCGGGTTAGGTTTTGACTTAATAGTGCAGCGCTGTTGGCCTGCTCTGCCAGAAAAACAGCTGAAATCTCTTCACCTCTGAGGCTCAATTTGGCCTCAATGGGGCCAAGTGGTGAGAAATCAAAATTAAGCGTGATTTTCCAGGCGGTAGAGGCTTGAGTGCTCTTCTCTTGCCGCTCTTGCTCCAGGCGAATCAAAAAGCTGTCTATGTGATCTGGTTGTTGAATGGGAACTTCAAACTGCCAGATTTGAGTGGGTGACTCTTCAGTGGGGAGTGAGTTGAGCTGATGGGTCTGTATCCGCGCCAAACTGCCTTCTGTCTGCCTGAGTAGTTCACCAAGTAATTGCAGGAGCATGCGGTTATTGCTTGTGACTGCAGCTGCTTTGGGGTTGAGCTTAACAGTCTGGTGTTGGCTCTGCTCATGCCTGGATTGAAGATAGCTGCGTAATAAAAGCAATAGATTAAGTAGATTGGCTTTCAAATCACCAGATGCCTGCGCGGGATGCCCAAATGCAAGGTTTGTCTCCAAAAAGATGCCTGAATTTAACAGTGCCTGCCGAACCTGTGGTGCAGAGATATTGCCACCCCGGGGTAGGGCCTTGGTAAGAATGGCCTGAATGGCTTTTTGCAGATCAGGTGGTAGTGCTTTGGTTGCTGATGGCAGGCTTTCAGTGATCTTCTGGGAGGGGTTGGGCGGCTGCTTTTGAGGGGTCTCAGAGAGCATTTTTTGCAGTTGCTCCAAGCCTGTTTTTTGTGATGATGGAGCACCCCTGTTCTCTCCCTGGCCCTGTGTGCTTTTACGCAGCAGCTCAGGTAACAGTTTTTGTAAAAGTTCCGGTGTGGCCTGTGCTATAACTTGGAGGGTATTAAATAGTCTGGTTTGTGGGATCTGCCTGGGTAGCGCCTGACGCAGGATCTGGCTTTGTACCTCAGCATTTGTGCGTTCTTGCAGTAGCCTTAATTCAGGTGTATTGCCTCCTTTGGTTACCTCCATAGTAAGCTTTTGGCCGGTTTCTAAACGTAACTTGGTGTAGGCAATCAACTCTTGTGTACCTATCTTTAGCCTCACAGCATTTGCTGATGCCTGGTTAACAACAGCAGCCTTTAATAACTGTCCAGGTTGCAAATTTTGCAAAAGTTTTTGTAAATCAGGCTTTGACAGCTGAAGCTGAAGCTGTGAAAGTTGGTTAGAAATAAGCATACTGTTGTTTATCGGCCTATCCACCCATAACTATATACGGATAGAGTAAATGAAAAATGAATGAAGCTTACCAAAAAGGAAAGCAGAAACTCTGGTATGTGAAGCATAAAGGAGAGGTGCTTGGCCCTTTTCCCAGCGGTGCAGTCCGGCGCTCTCTGTTGCTTGGGCGGATAATACCTACCGATGAAGTGAGTTTTAATGGAAAAGATTGGCAGCCCGCTTCAAATGTACCAGAGGTGGTGCCTCTAGAGTTGCGTAGGGCGCTGGAAGAGGGTGATGAGGCTGTACTTCTTATGGGTCGGATGCGTGAAGATACACGTACCGGCCGTGAGCGGCGTACGGTTGAGAGTGATGAAATCCATAAGTATAGGCGAAAGGGAGAGAGGCGCTCTGAGGAAGGTGAAGTCATCAATAAACGCCGTGCTGCCAGATCGGTGTTGATAAAACGAAAAAAGGAGCGGCTACCTCTTCGATCAGCGCTGATAAGCACGCTGTTGGTTGCCGGGATTATAGGCTATGGTCTTTACCGTGGGGCACCAACAGAGGTCCCAGAACCTGAATGTGAAAGAGCGCCTGTTCCTGGAGTCAATTGGCAAAATTGTCGTCTGGATGGTGTTCAGTATCTCTCTGCAGACCTTACAGATGCCAATGCAAGCGGTGCCCTGTTGAGGGGTGCCAATCTGAGTGGGGCACTCTTTGTAGATGCAAATCTGGAATATGTGGACTTTAGCGGTGCTGATCTAAGTTATGCACAACTGAACCATGCCCGGATGAAAGGGGCCAACCTTCAGAATACAGATTTAACAAATGCCGTGTTTGTTGGTGCTGATCTTAGTTTTGCAATCCTTCGTGGCGCCACGCCTGGGGGCGTAGTATTAGAGAATGCCAGGCTTGATCATGCCGTCTGGTTCGATGGTGGTTCATGTCTTGCGGGCTCTGTCGGTGTTTGTAATAGGAAAATCAAGGGAAAGACTCCGTCTCATAACGAAAAACCTTGAGGCTATTTGACCAGTAAGTGGTGGGTAGACCGGCTTTAAGTTTAAGGTGTTTAATAAACTCTGCCGGTTGTGGCAGAGATTCCCAAACAGAGGGCAGAAAGGTTCCTTTCTGGTGACCGTCTTGCAAAATTAAGCCATCCTGGCCTGGGCGCAGTTGGGCTATCAACTCTTCTTCGCTATTAAAAGTCATAGCTCTTGCTGGGGTGAGAACAGAGATGTGAATCTCAAGATCACTCATTTCATTGTCGGAAAGTGGTGGAAATCGTGGGTCTTGAAAGGCGGCTGCGTATGCATTCTCTGCAATATCCAATGCCAGCGGTTGAAAAGCCTCTAAGTGTCCGATACAGCCACGCAGCTCCCCATGTTTCTGAAGCGTAACAAAGCTTGCACGATTGGCCTGAAGTGCATCCTGATAACTTTCAGGATCAATCTGGAGTGGCTTGCCGTGGAGCAAACCATGGCGAATAGAGGCATTAGCAATCTGCAGCAATGTATTGCGATCCTGGTGATTTAGCAATGTGGGGGGGTCAGGCGAAGGCATAGGCACCATACCCCACAACCTGGTCGCGAGAACCGGCGGTATCGCCAGAGTTGCGCAGATCCAGTGTTGTTACGTTAAGATGATGGTGGCGTGCTGCAATAAGCAGTCCGGCCACTGGAGTGCGGCCACAGGCATGCTGGTAGCCAAGCTCATCAGGTTCCAAATGCTCTATAGCTTGAGTTGCCTCTTGGTCGAGTTTTTGAGCATTTTTATAGTCCAGATAGTGACTAAGATCAGAGCTGATAACAATCAGGGTTTCATCTCCACCCCATAACTGTTCCAGTACCTCTGCAACTTCAGAGGTGCGTGCATCACTCACCAGCAATGGCGTGATCTGGAAATCCCCCAGTGCCATCTGCAAAAAAGGGAGTTGCACCTCAAGGCTATGCTCTTTTTCAAATGCCTCATCGATCTGATTGACCTGGGGAAGCGTGCTGATCAGGCGTATTGCATTCTGGTTTACTTTTAAGCGGCCTAACGGCGTCTGGAACTGTTCTGCGCTGCTATACCCAATGCCTGGAAATGCCAAATGGTGTGAGGGGGCCAGGATGACAACATGCTGAATCCTATTGGCTACTGATTTTAGTTGTGCGTATGCATGACCTGCAGTAGCGCCTGAATAGATGTAGCCTGCGTGTGGAGCGATGAGTGCCTTTGGTTTTTCAACACGTCCGGCTTGGCCCTCATCAAGAAAGGCCAGCACCTGCGAGCGTAACTCATCTGGATTGCCTGGATAGAAAAGTCCTGCGACTGCGGGCTGTTTTATGTTACTCATGATCTGCTCCTTAGTTCGTATATGGACGTTGGATTAGATGGAGTTGTTGATTCTCTTCTGTAGATAGAGAATATTACACGGCTTCAGTTTTTTGTACCTTGTGTTGCAGCTTTTTCAGTAGCTCCTGAGCTTGACTAATCGTTTTTTTGCGATTGATCAGCAGCTTTATTCGTGAGCCACCACACTGCCGCCATAGCATGGCTGAGCGGATTCCAGCCAGTAATAGAGTGCGAATTTTATTTGCATTATCCGTGTTTTGCAGGTGTGCGGGTTCGCCATTAACCATGATGCGGGGATGCAGTGTGCTGATTGTTGATGCGTAAACATCGGCCAGTAGCGCAATAATATTGCTGTGCAACATGGGGAAATGGTCAAGTCGTTCTGTTGCAAGGCTTATGGCATCAGCAATCTGCTTCAGCATAGCGGGATTTTTGCTCAGTTTTTGCTCCAGATGCATCAGCGTAAGTACGTAGCGTGCAATCTCTGAGCCCTGGAGGTTGATAGACTCCATCTCCTGATCCAGCTTCTGCAACCCAATCCGAATATTTTCTGCTCCACCATAGACTGCGCTGACTGATTCTGCATCGATCTGAAATAGACTGTAAATACTGGCGTCCATGGCTGAAGCATCAGCTATTCCATTATGGGCGATTTGGTCAGTCAGATAGGCTGTCTGAAATATGCCGGCAAGGGCAAGAATTCGATCTTGATCGGTTTTCATGAAAACTCCAGCGTTTGTTCAATGATGCCGCCGCCCAAGCAGTCATCGCCATGATAGAAGACAACTGATTGACCTGGGGTAATAGCACGTTGCTGCTGCTCAAAATGCACTTGGCAACTGCCATTCTCCAGATGAGTTATTCTACATGACTGCAGTGGCTGCCGATGTCTGATGCGGGCAGTACAGATAAAAGGGATATCATGGGGGGGCAGCCCACTTACCCAATGTAACTGGCTGGCTTCTAACCCGTTGTTGAGCAGAAGTGGGTGATCATGTTGCTGTGCAACCAATAGTCTGTTGCGTCTGATATCTTTGCGCACGACAAACCAGGGTGCCTCAGAGGCTCCTGGTTGACCACCTATGCCTAACCCTTTGCGTTGGCCTAATGTGTAGTACATGAGTCCCTGATGTTCGCCGATATAGCGGCCTTCAGGGGTTTCGATTGAGCCTGGATTGGGAGAGAGATAACGACTTAGAAAATCACTGAATTTTCGCTCCCCAATGAAACATATGCCGGTACTGTCTTTCTTTTTATGGTTTAAAAAACCAGCTCTCTTTGCAATCGCTCTTACTTCACTTTTTAGCAGGCCACCCAGAGGAAATAGGCTGTGGCGGAGCTGAGGCTGCCCAAGCATATAAAGAAAGTAGGTCTGGTCTTTTCCTTCGTCGATTCCACGCTGCATTCTGATGCCATCAGGCATCTGTGTGGTGCGGGCATAGTGGCCTGTTGCAATATAATCTGCACCAAGGGTCAGTGCGTAATCAAGGAAGGCTTTGAATTTTATTTCGCGATTGCACAGCACATCTGGATTGGGTGTGCGGCCAGCCTGGTATTCAGTAAGAAAAGATTCGAAAACGCTATCCCAGTATTCAGCAGAGAAATTAACGCTATTGAGTGAGATGCTCAGATGATCAGCTACTGCTTGAGCATCTTTTAGATCCTCTTCTGCTGAGCAGTATTCAGAAGTATCATCCTGTTCCCAATTTTTCATAAACAGGCCTTCAACATTCCAACCCTGTTATTTTAATAACAGGGCGGCTACTGATGAGTCCACGCCACCCGACATGCCTACAATTACCCTGCCTTTGGTTTTAATAGAATTATACAATGTGAGTTTAGGAGCTAGTGTTAGACAAATGTTGCAGATCTGATGATTCTAACATGTGTAGGTAGAAGTGATAGCTATGGGCGCAGGCAAAACAAAACCGGAATACGAAACACAGCAATGGGCAGGGGGGGTACGGGATAGGAACTGCAAGAGATAGGCCTCTCTTTACTACTTCTATTCCCGTTTGCTGTGTCCCGTATTCCTATGCCGGCCTATAATAGGCCGGTTGCCTCGAAGGGGAGCGAGGGCTTAAAACAGTTTCAGTTATTACTCTCCTACAGCTTTAATATCCGATGCGTGTAGACCTTTTGGGCCTTCTGTTATTTCGAATTGGACTTTTTGACCCTCTTTTAGGGTCTTATATCCTTCCATGGTAATTGATGAAAAATGTACGAAAACGTCGTTTTCACCTTGATCGGGAGTAACGAACCCGTATCCTTTTGCATTATTAAACCATTTGACTACACCTGTTGACGACATGGCAGGTATTCCTCCTTACTTCCTTTACTCAAGGCAATCTGGGTTGCCTTTTTATGAGTGTTAAATAGCTGATATTTCCAATAGCAGACTTACCCATCTGCCCCATTTTCTAGGATATTAGGATGGAACTGCAAAAGCCTTGCTAGGCAAAGTATAGCTATCCCTGCCAATTGGTCAATTACTTTGATCTGGAATCTTATATGAAATAAGCTGTAATGCCTTGAAATATATAAGTGAATACCCATTTTGTAGTGTAATGTAATGGGCGGTTGTATAGTAAGTACAATCTCTTTATGAGCAATGGGTTGCCACAAACAGTCCATATTTCAGCTAAAATTATATGTAATACAGGTCGATACATACGTTATGACAGAGCGAGATAAACACAGTGATAATGCTGATCTGGCTGTGCAGGAGGGGAGGCCAAAGTTAAAACGCCCCCCAATGTATAAGGTGTTGCTATTGAATGATGACTATACGCCAATGGATTTTGTTATTCAGGTATTGGAATCATTTTTTCAGCTTAATCGGGAAAGAGCGACACAGGTTATGTTGCATGTGCACACCAAAGGTGTAGGGGTTTGCGGTCTGTTTACCCGTGATATTGCGGAAACCAAGGTGGCTCAAGTGAATGAGTATTCCAGAAAGAACCAGCATCCATTGCTTTGTACAATGGAAAAAAACTGAATACAGAAAATTTGATCTGGCATTATTCCGCTATTCAGTGTTGGTTGAGCTGCAAATTTGTACGACTGGGTGCAGTAGAAGGTAGGCGATGATGCTGAGTAAAGAACTTGAATTTACGCTTAATCAGTCCTTTCAGCAGGCTAATGAAAGGCGCTATGAATTTATGACAGTTGAGCATTTATTGCTTGCTTTGTTAGATAATCCACTGGCCACTCAGGTTCTTCAGGCCTGTGGTGCAGATACCGAACAGCTTCGGATGGAGGTCGATGCCTTTATTCGACAAACAACCCCCATCCTTCCTGAATCAGATCATCGTGAAACACAGCCTACTCTGGGTTTTCAGCGTGTCTTGCAGCGTGCTGTATTTCATGTGCAGTCATCTGGTAGTAAGGAGGTGACAGCTGCAAATGTCATTGTATCCATATTTAATGAGCAGGAGTCGCAGGCTGTTTTTTTCCTGGAACAGCATGATGTCAATCGTCTGGATGTTGTAAATTATATCTCTCATGGTATCTCTAAGGTTCATGGTGAGTCAGATACAGATGAAGACTCTGCTGCAAATGTTGAAGATGAGGGTAATGCTGCAAAGAAAAGCCCCTTAGAGTGCTATGCCACTGATCTTAATGAGATGGCAAGGCAGGGCAGGATCGACCCCTTGATTGGTCGAAAAAAGGAGTTGGAGCGTACGGCACAAATTCTTTGCCGTCGGCGCAAGAATAATCCCCTGTTAGTAGGTGAGGCCGGTGTAGGTAAAACTGCAATTGCAGAAGGGCTTGCCAAGAAGATTGTGGATGGTGATATTCCTGAGGTTCTTGAGAAGTGTATTGTCTACTCTTTGGATCTTGGTGGATTGGTCGCAGGCACAAAATACCGTGGTGATTTTGAAAAGCGTTTAAAAGCTGTTCTGGCTGAGTTACGTGAAAAACCAGATGCCATTCTATTCATTGATGAGATTCATACCATCATTGGAGCAGGTGCCGCTTCGGGCGGTGTAATGGATGCTTCAAATCTTCTTAAACCGATGCTGGCTTCGGGTGAGCTGCGCTGTATTGGCTCGACGACATACCAGGAGTTTCGAACCATCTTTGAGAAAGATCATGCGCTTACGCGGCGTTTCCAGAAGATTGATATTGCGGAGCCATCAGTAGATGAGACCTTTGAGATTCTAAAAGGGCTCAAATCTCGCTTTGAAGAGCATCATAATGTACGATTTTCGTTAAAGGCGCTGAGAACGGCATCAGAACTTTCAGCACGTTATATCAATGACAGGCATCTACCTGATAAGGCCATTGATGTTATTGATGAGGCGGGTGCCAGTGTCCAGCTGCAGCCCTCTGCAAAGCGCAAGAAAAGTATAAGTGTGCTTGATATTGAGAATATCGTATCAAAGATGGCGCAGATACCTGCCAAAACGGTATCGATCTCTGATAAAGAAGTGTTACAAAACCTGGCCAAGAATCTACAGATGGTGGTTTTTGGGCAGGATGAGGCGATTGATACCCTGGCATCTGCTATTCGTATGAATCGCTCTGGCCTGGGTGCAGATCAGCGCCCAGTGGGTTCGTTTCTGTTTGCAGGCCCAACCGGTGTTGGAAAGACTGAGGTAACCCAACAGCTGGCGCGCATTATGGGCATGAAGCTGATCCGTTTTGATATGTCAGAATATATGGAGCGGCATACTGTTTCCCGTCTTATTGGTGCGCCACCCGGATATGTGGGGTTTGATCAAGGGGGACTGCTGACAGAGGAGATCAATAAACACCCTCATGCTGTATTGTTGTTGGATGAGGTTGAAAAGGCACACCCGGATATATTCAATCTATTGTTGCAGGTGATGGATAACGGTTCTTTGACGGATAACAATGGGCGCAAGGCAGATTTTCGAAATGTGGTGGTTGTAATGACCACAAATGCGGGTGCGGCTGATATGAGCCGAGCCTCAATTGGGTTTACCCAGCAGGATCATACCAGTGATGGTATGGAGGCCATTAAGAAGATCTTTTCACCAGAGTTTCGTAATCGGTTGGATGCCACGATTCAGTTTAAACCACTGACGGCTGAAGTACTTGGCAGTGTTGTGGATAAGTTTCTGTTTGAACTGGAAGGGCAGCTGGAAGAGAAGAAGGTGTCACTGATTATTGAGCCTGATGCGCGTGCCTGGCTGGCTGAACATGGTTATGACCCAAAGATGGGCGCGCGGCCTATGGATAGAGTGATTCGGGAGAAGATTAAAAAGCCTCTGGCTGAAAAGCTACTGTTTGGTGAGCTGGCAGGTGGCGGCCGTGTTCGGATCAGTGTCTCTGATGGTGCGCTGGTGTTTGATATTGAGGAGAGCGCCGTCGTTCACTAAGTAGAAGATAACGACGGCGTCTTAACAATCGGGACTAACGGGCGCGGTAGGTGATGCGGCCTTTTGTCAGGTCATACGGGGTCAGCTGAACTGTAACCTTGTCGCCCGTGAGGATACGGATATAGTGTTTGCGCATCTTGCCTGAAATATGGGCGGTCACAACATGTCCGTTCTCTAACTCTACCCGGAACATTGTGTTGGGAAGGGTTTCAGTTACCGTCCCTTCCATTTCAATAAAGTCTTCTTTTGCCATTCGGTTTCTCGTTACCTTATAAGCTGGAATTAATGGGGCGGGAGTATAGCACAATGATGTGATAACGAACCTACCCTAGATATAAAAATATACTAGCCTATCTCGGGCGCCAAAATCTCTTCACTTTGGTCAAACTCCTGCCACTGGCCTTGTGTCCATATTTGCAAGGGGCGGTAGTTTGATTTGTAACTCATTTTTGTACAACTGGGTACCCAATATCCCAGATAGAGCCAGGGTAATCTGCGTCGGTGAGCCTCCTGAATCTGCCAAAGCAGTGCCAGTACCCCGGGGCTTAGGTGTGATAGCTCAGGATCAAAGAATGTATAAACAGCAGAGAGTCCATTTGGCAGTATGTCAGTCACTGCAATAGCCGTGAGCTTTCCTGCAACCTGTAGTTCAAAAAACCGAGTTTTGCACCAACTGCTTGTGAGGAAATCAAGCAAGCCCTCAGGAGATGGGTTGGCCATCTCTCCATCTGGATGCCTGGATTGTATATAACGGCAATAAAGCTCAAAGTGCTCTCTTTGGAATGCCGCTGGTTTTGTATTAACGATGAGATTGTCCGAGCTCTTTGCCCATACGCGTCGTTGATTTCTATTGGGTTTAAATTGAGCAACTGGAAGACGTAGTGGGATGCAGGCTTGGCATGCATTGCAGTGAGGCTTATATACATGGCTTCCACTGCGCCTAAATCCCTGTGTTAGAAGGTAACTGTAGGTTTCTGTATCCAAGGAGGCGGCGGGATCAACAAAAAGTGTGGTTGACTGTTTTTGAGGCAGGTAGGCACAGTTACCTTCTTGGCTACGGTAGAGATCTAGTGAATCCGTCATTTTATGAAATATAGCGGGGGTTCTGGAGCGCTTAGCCATGATTCATCCCGGCCAGGCTGGTTGCACCACTGCTTTAGGTGATGAGTAAAGTGATGCCGGCTTATCTCTTGTGCGCCCAAGCTAAATAAGTGGTTGGAATATACTTGACAGTCAATAAGCTGGTATCCCCATCGAATTAGATGTGATGTAAGGTGAACAAGGCCAACCTTGGATGCATCATTTATCTGGCTGAACATGGATTCACCAAAAAACACCTGCCCAATGGCTACCCCATAAAGGCCGCCAACCAGCTTTCCTTCGTACCAGACCTCAACGGAATGCGCGACCTGCTGTTCATGTAGTTGTATATATGCAGCCTCCATTTCAGCTGTAATCCAAGTGCCTTCAGCATCATCTCTTGGATTGGCGCAGCATTGCAGCACATGGTTGAAATGACGATCAAAAGAGACGGTAAAAGGCTTGTTTCGTAGGTTTTTTTGTAGACTGCGAGAGACTTTTAGTTGTGCTGGAAATAGCACAGTGCGTGGATCGGGTGACCACCATAGAATAGGTTGACCATCGCTATACCAGGGGAAAATACCATGCCTGTAGGCATTGATGAGTCTTTCAGGTGAGAGATCTCCTCCTAGTGCCAGTAGACCATTGGGTTCTTTTTCGGCAAGACACACATCAGGAAAGGGAGCCTCAGGGTTGTCTGGGTCAAGTAGATGTAGCATATTAAATTGCTCTAGATTAGCAGGTTTTGTTTGTTAGTCTAGAGGTTATGTATGGTGACAAAATTAAGACTTTAAACAATTCCTGAATCTCATGGTCTGAAGCAAAAGACATATTCATCAAGGAGTATATCAAGTGCACAAGCGTGCCCCCCTTATTATCATTATTGCTCTGCTCATTGGGGCTTTTTTTCTGTTTGATCTTGGACGATTTCTGAGCCTTGAGTATCTTCAATCCCAGCGGGCGGGACTGGTGGGGTATTTTCAGACCAATCCACTTTCAATGGCCTTGGGGTTTTTTCTTGCCTATGTAGCTGTAACTGGGCTCTCCCTGCCTGGGGCAGCCGTGCTTACGCTGGTGGCCGGGGCTATCTTCGGGATATTTTGGGGTACGCTTATTGTCTCCTTCGCCTCTACCCTTGGGGCTACTCTGGCCTTTTTGCTCTCCCGTTTTCTGCTGCGTGACTGGGTGCAAAAGAAGTTTGGTGACCGCTTGAGTGCTATCAATGTGGGCATCGAGAAGGATGGACCCTTCTATCTATTTGGACTGCGGCTGGTACCGCTATTTCCCTTTTTTATAATCAACCTGCTGATGGGGCTAACCGCTATACCCGCCCGAACCTATGCCTGGGTAAGTCAGGTGGGCATGTTGGCAGGGACGCTGGTGTATGTGAATGCCGGCACCCAGCTTGGCCAGCTGGAATCCCTCTCTGGCATCCTGTCACCGGGGTTATTGGGCTCCTTTGTACTGTTGGGGCTGTTTCCGCTTATTGCCCGGCGAGGGTTGGATTGGCTACGTGCCCAGCGGGTCTATGAGGGCTGGGAAAAACCGACGAGTTTTGATCGTAATCTTATTGTTATCGGTGCAGGATCAGGTGGACTGGTAACGGTATACATTGCTGCTGCAGTGAAGGCGAAGGTCAGCCTGGTAGAAAAACATAAAATGGGCGGTGATTGCCTGAATACGGGCTGTGTGCCCTCCAAAGCGCTGATCCGATCTGCCCGATTCCTCTCTGATGCCAAGCGGGCTTCTGAGCTGGGCTTCCAGAGTACAGAGGTAAAGTTTGATTTCGCCGATGTAATGGAGCGGGTGCATCGAGTGATCAAAACCGTTGAGCCTCATGACTCGGTAGAACGCTATACCGATTTAGGTGTAGAGGTGATACAGGGCACCGCCCGGATTGTCTCACCCTGGAAGGTAGATATAGATGGGCAGAAGCTCACTACCAAAAATATTGTTATCGCGACTGGTGCTCGTCCCTTTGTCCCTCCGTTGCCTGGATTAGATCAGATATCCTACCTGACCTCAGATACGGTCTGGGAGATCCGTAAGCTACCAAAACAGCTGTTGATTCTGGGTGGCGGCCCTATTGGCAGTGAGCTGGGCCAGTGCTTTGCCCGCTTTGGCAGTGAGGTCACCATTGTGGGGCCTGGCCTGCTGCCTCGGGAGGATAAAGAGGTGGGTGATTTGTTGATTGAGCGTTTTCAAAATGAAGGTGTACAGCTACAGCTTGGGTACCGGGTAAAGGAGTTTCGGGTGGAAGAGGGCAGGCAACTTGCCGTCTGCTGCAAGGGCGAAGATGAGCAGTTGATTGAATTTGATCAGGTGCTGTTTGCTCTGGGCCGTGCACCCAATACAACTGGATTTGGCCTGGAGGAGTTGAAGATTCCCCTCACCAGCAAAGGTACTATTGAGACCAATGAATTTCTACAGACCCGCTACCCCAATATCTTCGCCTGTGGTGATGTGGCCGGCCCCTACCAATATACCCATGCTGCCGCCCACCAAGCCTGGTATACAGCAGTAAATGCCCTGTTTGGGAGCTTACGTCGCTTCCGTGTGGACTACAGTGCCATCCCACATACCACCTACACTGAGCCGGAGGTGGCCAAGGTGGGATTGAGTGAGAAAGAGGCCCAGGCTCAGGGTATCGAGTATGAGGTTACTCATTTTGATCTTGCTGAGCTGGATCGGGCCATTGCCGATGAGGCGGCGGAAGGTTTTGTCAAAGTGCTTACCGTGCCAGGGAAGGATCGTATCCTGGGAGCCATAATCATGGGTGAGCATGCCGGAGAGCTGATTACCGAATTTGTCACCGCCATGCGCCACGGACTGGGGCTAAATAAGATCCTGGGCACTGTTCATGCCTACCCTACGTTAAGTGAGGCCAACAAGTATGCAGCGGGTGAATGGAAGCGCGCCCATGCACCAGAGAAACTACTACGTTGGGTTGAGCGGTTTCACTCCTGGCGACGCGGGGCATAGCGGTTTC
Organism: Gammaproteobacteria bacterium; assembly: GCA_024275295.1. Lineage (GTDB taxonomy): Bacteria > Pseudomonadota > Gammaproteobacteria > Chromatiales > Chromatiaceae > WFXD01. The sequence continues at coordinate 38,845 of JAJRZI010000131.1, forward strand.
TATTCTCGGACAGTCTCCTAGGATTTGTTACAGGTAGCAATTAAGCGCGGCTATTTCTATTTCTTTTTCTTCCTCGGTTGACCGATGTGTGCCAGAGCGCCCTCAACTTCTACCCCTTTTTTCTGGCTGTGGCAGCGTTTGCAGTCAGCAAAGGTGAAGGATACTTTGCCATGGCAGTAGCCACAGTTTTCGCCTTTTGACATCCTGACCATTTTTACTTTATTTTTTAGATTATCTGCAAAAATAGCAGGGTGACAGGATTTGCATTTGATCCAGCTTGAGTGCACATTATGACTGAAGAGCACATTTTCAAGTTTGCTCTTTGATACAAAAAGGATCTGATTATCACGAATCTCCTGCTTGTAACCCTCTTTGAGAGATTCGATGGGTTTAAAAATGCCCTTTTCTTTTAAGGTAAGCCAGTCGATAAAACCATATTCATCAACAGGTATACGACCATCAGGTAGCTTGTCAGCATTCCACTCAGCACCAACCTGTTTGGCAATTTCCGCAATATGTTTGTTATCGACTTGATCAGCATTATGTAGCCGTTCAGCTTCAGGTTTTCCAGCAATGTGGCAGCGATCGCAATCCTCTTTGTTGTTGGCTCCAAAGGCAATGGTTCCATTGTGACAGACGCCACACTGTTCACCTGCTTGGATCTTCTCTTTGGTTATTTCATTTCGCCACCGCTTCATTATAAAGATATCCTGATGACATACAGAGCAGTCGTACCAGATACGGTGAACCCAGTGTGGATAGATAACAGGTGCTAATCCGGCCTCTTCAAGTTCAGCCTCATGGGTTTTCATAACGAAGTTGCCGAGAAAACGTTCCTCCTTTTTCCACTTCATCAATTCGGCTGTGCGTGCAGCCTCTTTCTCGAGTTCTTTTTTGATTAGTTTGTCAATTTTGCGGATAAATTTTTTCCCGCCGCCATGGTAATGCTGGTAACCAGATGCCATTGCACTTGCAGCATCTAATAGGAACATTCTTCTTCCAATGGAGATGTCATCATCCATGGCATCAATGATCAGGCTGAAAATCTCATCTGCCATAATATCCCCACTTTTGAGGATTAAATTTTCTTGTGCTTTAAACTGGAATGTTTTGTAATTGTTGATGAAATTTGTGCGAAATTCACTCTCATCTGCGTTACAGGTAGTTGTAAATATAGAAATCAGAAGTACCAGGCAACATGAAAAAGCGCATTTGGTTGGGGCTGAGAATCTCATGTGCATGATGTTGCTCCGTAGCTCTGTGTGGATATTCGCATAAATTGTGTGGTAATACGGCTCAGATAATGCTTTTGCATAACTATCAAGACAGCAGGTTTTCTGTTTTGTTTGGTGTAAGTTGTTTGTAGAATGGTAACAAATTGCTAATTGTTGAGCATAGTTAATTTATGATTGGCTTCAATGATTTGCTGCAAATTAAGAATTAAGATTTGTTTCAGCAGAAAACAGGCAGGAGGAGGTGGGTTTTAATTAATTATTGCAATTAAGTGTGTTGTTCGATACGGCATAAAAGTAACGTTTTTAGCCTAAAAACAGACAATAAAAATATTGAATTACTGCTTGTGCATGTGATATAAATCCGATAATAATTGATAAAAGTCAATTTATTATCGGATTTATATGTGTGCGATATCCCATTCTGGGGCCTTAAATCCCTTGGGGTTTTATTCTAGCGGAATTCTGTGGATTGACTTAAAGTATTTCATGTGTTGGTCGAATTTTTAGGTAATATGAGTAATAAATTTGTATGTATTGGCAGGTCAGTCTCAAAAGTCAGTAAATATATTGGAGTCCAATTTTTATGAAAAGATTAGTACCTGTATGTTATTTATTGTGCTTGAGCATGCTAATCAGTGTGGGACAAGTGGCAGCAGAAGGTAGTACTGTGCATGAAGTTGTGATTCCTGATGGCGTAGATCAATTTATACCAGCGATCATAACTATATCGGCTGGAGAGACGGTTCGTTGGGTTAACAATGATACCAAGCAGCCGTCACATGATTTTGCCAGTCTTCCCGGCCCTAATCCGGAAAATAAAGAGCTGAAGGTGATAGAGTTAAAATCTGGTGAAGTATTTGAGCACACTTTTAATCGCCCAGGTGAATATATCTATTTCTGTTATATCCACAAAGGTATGATTGGCAAGGTTATAGTGAAATAGGGCGGCATACCCTAAGTAGTTCAGCTGAATTTATTATTTTTAAGCGGGCATAGCCCGCTTTTTTTGTACTGATTATTTGCCCTTGATCTTTGGTAAGACCTCGTGGCAATAGTCACATAGATATAATGGAAAGGCATGGGCGCTATTGTGGCACCCAGTATAGCCACAATATTGCTCAGTCATGTTGTTTGGCATGTTTATGTCGTTGCTACCTTTCTTGTCGATGAATATTTTTTGGTGGCAGTCATTACACTTGTACAGCTGCTCGTGCAGTTTGTGCGGGTATGTAACAGCGCCTAAGCCAGCCTCTTTCATGCTGTCAACCTTTGAGTCAATGATAATATTGATTGTATCAATAGCCAATGCGGGTGTAGATAAAGCGGTAAATAGGGCTGCCGAGTATAATACCTTGATCATTGTGTTTATTGCTCGTTGCTAAAGATGGCTGCTGGATCGTGGCTGGGTATTGTATGGGGTTTGTAACTTTTGGGCTAGAAAAAATCACTATCAATCTGCTCTTGCTGTTCTGGTTTTTTAATGGGAACAGCGGGAGAGAGAGGAGGGGGTGGTGTTTTTAGATGGCGTACCAAGGTTTTTTTATCGATGGGTTTACCTTTTGGATGGTTGTGGCAGCGAGTGCAGTCACTGATAGGAAAGGCTGTTTTATCATGGCACCGAGCGCACCATTTCCCTTGGCCAATGCCCATCATGGTGATGTTGTTTGCCCCTAACTTATCAATAAATATAGGGCCATCCTGAGTGTCATGACAGATTTTGCACTCCAGCCAATAGCTGTGAATATCATGTGGGAAGATAACATCAGGCATGCTCTCTCCCTTGGCGGTAAACAGGATTTTTGTATCTCTCAGTTTGTGCTCTGATATATCAACCTCTGGGTTGAGGCTCCAAAGTGGTTGGACTATTTTTTTCCGCACGGCAGCTGCCCAGTCCACAAGGCCGTATTTATCGAGTGGTAAACCGCTTTTGGCAAGTGCCAAAGGATGCCAGCCTGTACCTATTTCCATGAATTTAGAGTAGGGCTTGGCTGTTGATCCAATTTTCCCAAGTAATATATCTTGCTTTTCGCCCTCTCTGACTGAGTGTTGAATCGCGCCAGGACTCCAGCCCTCCTCAAGGGAGTGACAGCGCTCACACTCCAGTGGTTCCCAGGCCACGACGCCATCATGACATGTGCCGCACTGTTCTTTGTCTTCTGTGATTGTTGACATTGAGATGTCATTTGCGCCGGCTTTTATTTTGAAAATATTTTCGTGGCAAACACTGCAGCGGAAGCGAATGCGATGAAACCAGTGGGGAAAGACGACATCATCAACCTCTGCCTCACGCATGGCATCAGCTGTCTTATTTAGGATGATATCGCCATATTCCGCATGAACATCTACCGAAAAAAGAACCAGACAGAAAAGTGTAAATTTTGCAGACTGTGATATCAAATGCCTGAACATCCGGAGGGCCTATTTAATGAAGTTAACTACATTCATTGATTTTTAGCCTGTATGCAAGCTTCCCTGTTTTTGTCCCGGCTTTTACCTCTGCCTCATCCTCAACCTCTTCACCAGAGATGTCTCGTAAACCATGAACCATCACGCGAACATAATCCAGCTCATCCTTGCCAGTCTCCTTCCATTCGCCATTATCAGCCTCAATAGCTTTTAACTCTGCCATCATTTCATCAAGTGCTTCTTTTTCGTCAAGTCGAGTCTCTTTTGAGCCAGAAGTTTAAGAATGGTCTTTTTGAAAATAATATTTCTGAATAGAAAACGATGCTTCCGAAAAAAATTGGCATCCTTAGCCAGGTTTTCGTGGATAGCGGTGATTTGTTGGTTGGTTAGCCGTATGAGCTTCTTATAGAAGCGAATATCTTGTGGATGGTTGATTATGCTGCTCATAATGATGATCTCATTGGATGAAATTCAGGATGTTTTCTTCTTCTTCTTTTTCTTTGGTTGCCCTATGTGAAGCAGGGCACCTTCAATCATGACGCCTTTTTCCTGTATGTGGCATCGTGTACAGTCTGCAAATGTAAAAGAGACTTTGCCATGGCAGTGACCGCAGTATTGGCCTTTTGACATTCGAACCATTTTTACATTGTTGGTCAGGCTTTTAGTAAATACCTCTGGGTGACAGGATGAACATTTGATCCAGCTTGAGTGTACGTTATGACTAAAGAGGATGTTTTTGGCCTTACTCTTAGATTTAAAAAGGATCATGTTGTCCCTGATTTCAGGCTCATAGTTTCCATCCAGTGAGTGGATTGGCTTGAATACGCCTGCCCTTTTCATATTTAACCAATCAATAAACCCAAATCGATCAACAGGAAGGCGTCCATTGGATAGCTTGTCTGCATGCCATTCGGCACCAACCTTGTCGGCAACCGCCTTGATTGCTTTGTGATCAATGCGGCTTGCATCGTGTAATCTGTCAGCCTCAGGCTTGCCCGCAAGGTGGCAGCGATCACAATTTTCGTTGGTGCCAAAGGCAAGTTCGCCATTGTGGCATCTGCCGCACTGCTGTCCGGCTTCAATTTTCTTGTGGGTGATGTCGTTTCGCCACCGCTTCATAATGAAGATATCCTGATGACAGACCTTACATTCAAACCAGATGCGATGCACCCAATGGGGGTAGATAACGGGAGCCAGCCCTTTTTCCACCATCTCTTTTTCGTAGGTTTTCATGACGAAGTTACCGAGGAAGCGTTCTTCGCTATCCCACTTCATCAATTCGGCATTCTTGGCTTTTTCTTTTTCCAGCTCATTTTTTATGAGTTTGCCAATTTTTCGAAGTAGCTTTTTACCTCCGCCATGATAGTGATTGTAGCCACTGGCCATGGCATTGGCAGCATCCAGCATGAACATTCTTTGTCCCTGGCTGATGTCAGCAGACATAGCATCGTTAATCAGGCTCTGGATTTCATCAGGCATGATATCCTTACTTTTTTTTATGAGTTCTTCCTGTGCTTTGAACTGAAACGATTTATAGTTAGTGACAAATTCAATGCGAAAGGGCGTGTCTTCGGCGTAGCTTGCTGTTGAAATAATGAAGACAAAGGGCAGGGCAGAAAAAAGCCATAGCAACAGATGAAGTAACCTGAGTTGCTTCATGTGTTGAGCTCAAATAGCGAATCAGGATCTATCATGGTTAATAAGAGTTCTTTAATTTTTATTTGATGTCATTTACTCGTTAGTCTTTTGCCATTCTCTTGCTGATGCTACTGATTTCCTCAAGAATTCAGTTGAGAGTTGGTAGGCTTTTGATGCCCACTTATATTGTTCTTTTGATTCTGCGTCAATAGCATCAATGCGCTCAGTTTCTGCACGCTTAAATAGCTCTAGAGCTTGGGTGCCGCCTTTACCTTCATGAATGCCTCTCTGTTTTGCCCGTTCGAGATAGGCATCGCTTGTAATGCGGGCACTGTCCATTTCATTCTTATCATTTCTAGCTTCAGCTTTTTTTGCTTGAGCCAGTTTCATCGCATCTTTTAAGGAGCGAGCAAGCTTTTGCAGTGCCCAATAAGCCTCTTCATATTGCTCTTCATCAATCTTGTTTGCAATGGTATTTATGCGCTTGCGCCCCCGGGCAAAAATAGTGATGGCTTCACTGTTTTCGCTATCTTTAACTTTTTGGGCATTCTTATCTGATAGTTGGCGGGTATCTATATATTTGAATTGCCTGATAACCGATTTTTTTAGTTTTTCTGGTGTCATTCCTTTTGGAAGGGTTCTTTTTTCTTCTTTATTGATTTTGCTACTGCTGTAGCCCTGTCGTTTTGAAATGGCGATGGCTTTTCTTAATAGTTCAGTTGAGCTGAGATAGGCGCTGGTGGACTCTTTATGCTTTCCGCTTTTTTCAAGTTTGCTGGCTTCTTTGCGCTTTTCCATGGCCTGCTTGAACAGGTTATGCGCTTCCTTGCCACCGCTGCCATCACGGATGCCACGTTGTTTAGCCCGTTCTTCATAAGCATCACTCTTGATTCTTGCGCTATCCAGATCATGCTTTATTTTTTGAGCAGTCAGGGCTTTTGCGCGTACAAGTTTTGAGGCTGTGCGAAGTGAATTACTGAGATCTTTCAGTGCCCAATAGGAGGCTTCCATCTCGCCTTTTTTAATCTGTTCAGCAATAAGATCACGCGTTTTTTTGCTCTCATTCAGAATGGAAATGGCTTTATCGTTACCACTGTTTAGGATTTGATCAGCGCTTTTCCCTGAAAGAAGACGTTTATCAATGTATTTAAGCTGGCGATGGACAGACTTTACCAGCTTGGCAGGTGTCATTTTCTTAGGAAGGGTTCTCTCCTGGGCAAAAGCTAGAGGAGCGGTACATGAGAATAAAAAAAACGTGATGGTTAAGCATCTCAATATTCTATTCATCATGACCGCTCCAGCTAAGTTTGCTATGCCAATCTAGTCATCAAATGTGCAGTCGTCGCTTGCCTTGCATGCAGCAACCTTTTCTCTGTTATGGCATTTTTCGCAATCTTCGAGTGGGAATGCAACCTTACCGTGACACTCACCGCAGTACTTGCCTTTGGACATCTCTCTCATGGTCATTGGAGTATCGCCAGCAGTACGTACAAAGCGTTTCGGGTGGCAGCTCTTGCAGTTCAGCCACCAGGTATGCAGGGTGTGGGGAAAGAGCACTTCTGAAATGGTCTTACTCTTTACCTTGATCACCATATCTTCAATGTCCTCTTCACCATCAGGATCAAACGCATAGTGAATAGGTGATTCATACAGTGGGTTGTCAGGATCAATGGAACCCTTTGGCAGAAGCATGCCGTTCTTTGTGATCTTGATCCAGTCTACGAGACCATATTTATCCTTTGGAAGACCTGCCATGGAGAAGGCGCGTGGCTGCCAGCCGCCACCCCATTTGAAGGCGTTGCCTGATGGCTTGCGGCGATCACCGCGGCCAGCCATTTTGCCGCTACGGCCAGCAAACAGCAGGTTGGCAGGGTTTGTCTCTTCGGGTGGTGGAGCCGCTTCAGCGTCTAACTGTTCCATTGGATAATAGTGGCAGTTTTCGCACTCAAGTGGATCCCAAGCAACGGAACCGTCATGGCACATGCCGCATTTTTCGCCGGCACTGATCTGATCCATGTCGACGATGTTCTCACCCTTGTTGGTTACAAAGGTATCTTCGTGGCAGACCTTGCAGCGAAAACGAATTCGGTGGAACCAGTGTGGAAATACAACGGCTTCTACTTCACCCTCTTCCATACCTTCTCTGGTTCTGGTCATGACGATGTAACCGTATACAAGGTTTACGGTTTCATAATCAACTACGGGATCAGCAGGAGCTGCTGCTTTAGCGGCAGGTGCAGCTGCTGCTTTTTCAGCAGAATGAACTGCGCCCGCAAACAAGAATAGGCCTGTAGTCAGAATGATTGATAGCAGCCTTGTGCTACGCTTAGTCAGCATTACTCTACCCTCCCGGATTTACTTTATTATGGATTAACAGTTCAAAGGGGCTTAAGCGCCCCCTTGAACATTGGTGTAGCTAGTTACTTCTTGAAGTTACGGATGATGCAGATCAGAGTATGGGCGTCATCTTCAGAGACCTCTTTACCTTTTTTGGCGGTACCAGCAGCCCAACCCTTCATTTCGGTGTCTTTACTGCCTTCCATAATGATCTTGTAAAGATCGGCATCGGATTTATCTGTGCCTGCAACCCAGCTAGGTGGCGCTGGATCCATGCCCTTTGCACCCGGCCCCTTGCCGTTGCCTTTTTTACCATGGCATTTCTTGCACTTCTTTTTGTAGATCTTTTTCTGTACTGTCTTGACGGCATCCTCATCGTCGCAGTCTGCTGCGGCGACAATGCCAGTGGCCAGACTCATGCTCAGTGCTACTGCTACAATGGTGATACTCTTTTTCAATCGCTTCATAGTTTTCTCCACGGATACTTGATAGTTCTAAGAAGTACAACTTAGTAGCGGTAATCCCCCCCGCTGGTTAATACTATATTCATCATAAGCAAATTATGATGAATAGAGCTTTAGAGCAGCCTGGCTGTGGATAAGTTCATATCCACAGCTGGGCTGCACATTTTGTGGCTACTCTGCTTCCATCTCTGGCCACTCTACATCCTCGTGAACAAGGTTGTAGTGGCAGTTGATGCAGAGAACTTCATCAGCAGTTTTTGCCTTCTTTATTGCGGATTGATGCTGTCCGATCTCCTGCCACCATTCGCTTTCTGGTTTGTGGCAGACCTTGCATCGGGCACTTTTATTTTCAACCATTTTCTGGCGAACGCGCGCGGCCAGTTTAGGGCGAAGTACATTTTCCCACTGATCGATATCACGCAGGCTATTATAGATCGCATGGAACGGACTCTCTCCAAGCGTGCCCTGGTTTAGGTAAATGAACTTCCAGTGTAGGATTTCCCGTACGCTGTGTGGCTCATGACAGCCCACGCAGCCCGGGCGTACACCGCGTTCATTATCATAGTGTGCAGATTCACGGTATTCCTCGTAAGGGTAGGCGTGGCACTCTGCACAGCCAACGGTTACATCGAAGGCACCGGGTTCGAATACTTCTCGGGGTTTGTAGTCTTCGATCTCTACGCTTGCGGTGCCCATGGGTTTATATTCGTCATAATCAACGAATATTTCATGGCATACAGTACATGCGCTGATTCGCTGGAATCGGTCACTGGTGCAGCTTACAGCAGACAGGACCAAGACCAGGACGATTGCACCGATGATGATAAGCACACCTTTGGTTATTGTGTTCAATCTTCCATCCTCCGTTATCTTGTTGCTAAGAGAGCAGGGTTAACCCATTTGTCTCTTATATATGGCTTCATGTTTGGCGTTATCGACTTTGATGTCGCCATATTTGTCGCCTGATTCTGCAGGTGAGATCGTTACCACCGTATCGTTCCAGGCCTGTGCCCCAGAGATGGGGTCAATGGCCAGTGGAATAATGTCGTTGGGATTGATGCCGCCATCTCTCCACCAGAGGTTGTGAAGGATGTCCTCATCTGCCTGTGAGTCATCTACAAGTGGTGTCTTTGCAGTAGGATCTGCTTGCGCAACACGACCATAGGCAGAACGCCCTACAGAGGTGGAAAATCCGATGACTTGAGGATGAATGCCTTGAGTCAACCAGGCTTTGGTGACCAGGTAGCCAACTTCACTCTTAACCCTGACCAGCTCACCATCACCAATCCCCAGTTTCAGAGCAATTTCCTTATTGATCCACAGAGGATTGGCATGCCATAACTCTGATAACAACTTCAGGTTGGATGTGCGTGACAGGCTCTGATAGCTCACCTTGAAGGTGGTCAAAACAAACTCGTTTGACTTGATGTCAGAGAGCCGTGAGTTCTCTTTCCACGTTGGTGCAGAGATCTCAACCTTGCCGGATGGTGTGGCAAATCCAGCTGATTCGTAGGTTTTATACTCAACAGGGATAGGCTCGCCCTTTTTGACAATCCTTCGGGTGTTGGGATCAATCTTGCCGTAGGCAGGAAAAACACCTTTCTTGAGTTTTTTGTAGGCCTTCTCCAGCCCCGCAGTACCTGTGATCTCTTTTTTGACCCAATCCTTGGCGTTTTTAAAGGACCAATACTCCTTCATACCGCGACTGCCGTCAGCGTCAATAGTTTCGATGATTTTCTTCAGCGTTTCCCGGACATCTTTTGCCTTTCCGCGGGATTTGACACCTGGAATGGTCATGGTGGCCCAGGGGTGCAGTGTTGTCGGGCTACTGCCGACATCATTGCGCTCGATGGCTACCACATCAGGCAGGATGATGTCTGCCAATTCAGCGGTTTCACTCATGAAGGGGCTGAAGTCAACCAGGTATGGGATCAGGCTCTCATCTTTCAGTACCTCGCGCCAAACGCTTGATGCAGGAGAAGAGTAGGCTGGATTGCTCATGTGGTTGAACAGTACCTGTACCTTACGCTTGCCGCCTTTTACCTCAAATGGGAAGGTGTGATTTAGCTGACGTGAGTCACTTCCCGAAGGGAAAGGGGCTGGCTGGAGTGAGGCAATATCGAATTGGCGCGGCAGGCAATTGCCGCCTTCAATATCAATGTTGCCGGTGATGATGGCCAGAAGCTGAGCTGCTGCCTCTGCATCAACACCGCCCTGATGGAAGCTCAGGCCATTCTGGCTGACGACAGTAGCTGGTTTGTTTTTGGCAAACTCAATGGCAAGACGTTTAATATCCTTGGCCGAAACGCCGCTGGCCTTTTGGGCCTTGGCGGGTGTGTATGCCTTCAGTTGCTGAGCTAGTTCATCTGCTGTGGTATTGGTCCAGCTATTGATGAAGTCAACATTCGCCAGATTATTTTCCATGATCACATTGGCCATGGCCAGTGCGATGATGCCATCACTGCCTGGAAATACCGGGATCCACTCATCACTTCTACCTGCGGTGTGCGACATACGCACATCAAAGGTGACGAGCTTAAGACGGTTGTTGACGATGCCATCCGTCAGGCGTTGAGCCAGCGGAAGGGCTGTCTCAATGATGTTGGCGCCAAAGTTCAGCACATACTTGGTGTTTTCAAAGTCCGGCAGCGTGGAGTCCACACCAAAGGTCTTTTTAAGTACCGCCTGTTTGGCGACGCTACTGATGGAGGGAACCCGGCTGCGGATGACTGAGCTTGAACCCAGTGTATCCATAAAGCGGGTTGTGCCGCCATCTTTGAAGGCACCTTCATTAAGATGGACGCTGTTTGGATTGGCATCCACGGCAGCCTTTACCTTCGCAGAAACCTCGGCGATTGCGTCATCCCAACTGATCTCTGTCCATTGGCCTGAGCCGCGTGGACCAGATCGCTTCATGGGTGCGATGATTCTGTCAGGATCAGAGGCACCAAAGAATGATGCCAGCCCTTTGGTGCAGAACTTGCCACGGCTTGCTATATGGTCAGGGTTGCCCTCAACCTTTACTATTTCACCAGCTTCTTCGTAGCAGAATCCACCATCAAAATAGGGACACATGGTGCAAAGATATGGTGTCTTTTTGCGCTCATGAAAGGTCCTGATTTGATGGAAGTCGGCACCGCCGAGCTTAAGCTCCATGGCTGAACCCACGGAGGGGACTGCCGCAGCAGTAGTAGCAACTGCGCCTGCTTTTAAGAAGTCACGTCTGTTGATTTTTGACATTGTTCTATTCTCCAAATCAATAGAAGGACTGCATGTATAGGCCGCCCATAACCCACCAGATCCGCATGCCGTATACGCCACCGGCCACCAAGAGGGAGGCGCTATATACGCCAAGCCTTGTGCGCTTGAGTGGTGATACAAGAATCAGGAGCGGGATAATCAGGCCGATGACGGCTTCTAACCACACATAGGGTGTGAAGAAGATCTCCATCAACACTGTATGGTGACCGATGTTTTCGCTTGCAGTGCCGTACTGAGTCTGCATGAAGTCGAGGAACAGCAGGAAGCAGTCAAATACGATGCCGTACATCATATACTGTCCCATCTCTTCCATGAGTGCCCACTTGATTTTCTTCTCCTCTCTCATGAACTGGTTCTGAATCCACAGAACCAGAATCATCAAACCGATACCCGATATAAATGCGCCGGTTAAAAATAAGAGTGGTGCAAGTGGCGTATGGTTGATGTAACGACCAGGGTTCAGCTCCATCACCACGCCGGTATACCAGTGTGTTGAGAGGGCAAGCACGATTGCAATGATGCCTATGATCTTTGCCCACTTTTGGTCGTTCTTGATGACAAAGTAGGTGTAGACGAACATTGATATCGGGTAGCTTAAGATTAGCAGGGAACCCCAAGCCATGGGGGCTGTGCCGTGCCAAAAGCCTGGCAACATGAGATAGATAAAGCGGAATGGCTTACCCAGATCCCAGATCAGCAGAACGGGGACGATCATCAGCATGGCGATAGCCAGTATTGATGCGGTCAGGGCCAGTGGCTTATAGCGTTTGATGCCGAATACCCAACCAAAAGCGGAGAGTACAAACGAACCGGCACTGGCGCCAACGAGCCAAAAGTAGATGGTAATGGGTGTCCCCCACGGATTGTGATGGACGGCGTTATAGGTGATTATGGTTTCCATTGTAGTCTCCCCCCTTATCCAAACAGCAGCTGTTTCAGCGCTGCAACCACATCGTGATACTTATGTTGGATAGACGCCAGGAAGTCGGACATGTTTTTGCCTACATGGTGCATGGTGTTCTCACCTTCAACGATATCACCGAATGCATCTCCGTGATGGTTACGTTTAAAGGTATTGAACTCTGCCTTCTGCTGGGCTGAACGGTTTTTGTAGTTATGGGTTTCATCCATGATTTCCCAGTCACCACCGATGTAGTAGACGGATGGGCTTGTTCCAAGTTCAGGTTTCAGTACAGACACCCTCTCTTTTGCAACAAGTTTCGCTACTTCGCTCTTGGGGTTGTTAATGTCGCCAAAGACGCGGGCGCCACCTACGCAGGCTTGTACACAAGCAGGTACCAGCCCCTTCTTTACCCTATGGATACAGAAGGTGCACTTGTCGACAACCAGTTTAGGAAGGTTGTTGTTGGTGCGTTTGGCAGGAAGGAAATGTCTGGCATTGTACGGACATGCAACGACGCAGGTTCGACACCCAATACAACGGTTATACCGTTGTAGCACGAAACCCTCTTCATGTTTGAAGGTGGCCTGTGTAGGGCAGTTACGTACGCAGATGGGGTAATCGCAGTGATTACACAGGCGAGGCATGAAGATACGTCTGCTGTCTGGATACCTCCCCTTGTCTGCAACCATAACCCATGTTCGCCAGACGCCTAGAGGAACGCCGTATTCAGCCTTACAAGCTACTACGCAGGACATGCACCCAATGCATTTCCTGAGGTCGATGACCATTGAGTAACGCTTTTTGCCAGGAATACCCTTTGTCCCCGGCGTTTGGGCTCCATACTCACGCAGATGGTGAGTGGAACCCTCGTGTTTGTTTTCTGTTGTCATTGAGACTCCCGTTTGCAGTTTTGAGCACTGAAATTTGGGTGACGCAACAATATGAAAAAACAGACTCCTTTGGCAAGGGGTATTTGTTTTGTGCTCCCTTGATAAGGCTGTGATAACGCTAAAAAATACCACTTAGGAGGTATTTAGTAAATATTGTGTAATATACTGAAAATAAAAATAAAAGTATCACAATAAGTTGGGTATATTGTGGTCAATAAGATTCAATTGGGTTATTTGGTGGTATCCCTTTTTTCCAGGGTAAAAAATATAAAACAGGGCTATTGACATACTGCAGAATCCAGGTTTATCAGATGAGTAATATAATCATGACGCCTGAGACCGGAGAGTATTGAACAAAATAGGAAATTCAATACAGCTATTTCTATTGGAGTACTTAGGGGACTCAAAATAATAATATCGGGATGCCGTAGACTGGAGAGTTTTAGATCCTATCCATTTGATAGTCAACTATAATCATCTAGTATAGTTATCACTATGGGTTGTAGGAGTGAGTGTGTTCTCAGGCTATCTTGATAATCTTCAAATACGGTACAAGCTGCTACTGTTGCTGATTTTTCCTGTTGCTGTCTTGATGCTCTTTACCAGCTATGGGATTGCTCAAAAATGGCATGAACATGGTGAAGCCCAAGTAACACAAGGTCTATATAAGGTTGCACTTGGTTTTTCTGATGTCATCCATGCGCTGCAGAGGGAACGGGGCCTTTCAGCAGGTTATTTGGGTAGTGAGGGAAACAAGTTCTATGCAGAGCTGGCTTTGCAGCGGGCTGAAACTGACCGGCATATTCAGGATGCACTCTCTTTTGATATGGAAATCATGCTGTTCAATGACAAGTATGATCACCTCAAAAACAGCTTATCTGGCCTTGCTGGTTCACTGGAGCGCCGGTATACATTACGTAATAGTGTGGATGCAGGTGAGGCGGAAGCTGTTTTTGAACGCTACTCCGAAATCATTGCTGATGTGATCAACCTGGTTGAAAATATAGGGGTGATAACAGAAGATGCGGTGCTTGCCCGGAATGACCAGGCCTATGGCATCCTGCTTTGGCTCCAGGAATTTACAGGTCGTGAGAGGGGGCTGGTCAATGGTCTCCTCTCCTCGGGAAAGGTTCATAGTGAGCCTGTATCATTGGTTATTATCAATATAGCAGAACAGGATTCTCTGCTAAAACGTTTCAGGGATGTTATTGCGACAACCCGGCAAAAAGCCCACCTGGAAAACCTGCTGACAGCGCCTTCCAGAGTTTACATGCAGGAGATTCGTAGAACCCTGTTTTATAAGGTAAAAAAACTGGATGCGCTTGACCGGTTGCAAGTTATTGCCGGATACGGTGGTCTGATACATCAATTCAAGAATTATGTTATCAGGGGGGATGAGAGATATAAGACAGGTTTTATCCAGCTGTATGCCAAAGCACAGGAGAACCTGGACTATTTCCGCAGCATCCCCAACATCAGCGAAGCAGAGCGTGTAGATATCAATCTGATTGAGACTACTTTTCAGAAGTACTACAGGTTCCTTCCCACTGTAGAGCAGATGCGTAAAGAGGGGGCTGCAATCAAGCAGATAGACCGAGCCGTCAAGGTTGATGATACTCCTGCTATAAATGCCATTACGCGCCTGCGCAAGGGCATCCCTGAGATAGCCCCTGGTGACTGGTTTGATGCGGCTACAAAATCTATCAATTTGCTCAAAGCCGACAGTGATGCCATCAGGCAGGAGAGCCTCTTATATATCCAACAGAAGACCGATGAAACCCTTGTTGCTTTGGCTAGTTATGTGTTGCTTGCCATAATTGTATTGTTATTCAGCCTCTATCTTGGGGTTATCATTACACGGCGTCTGGCTGTGGGTGCTATGGAAATCACGCAGGCGCTACAGCGGGTAGAGGATAGCGGGGATTTTAGTGGCTATATCCAGGTTGATGGTAATGATGAAATTGCGGCTATGGGGCGCTCTTTCAACAGCCTGATCAAGGGCGGCATGCGGCTGAGAGTAAGTTGCATCTTGCATTCAGGGTTTTTGACTGCACCATTGACGGTATCCTGATTACAGACCCTGAGCAGAAGATTATCTCCACCAATCGGGCAGCAACAACAATTACCGGTTTTACTGAAGAGGAGATGATAGGAAAAACACCGCAGATGCTGAGCTCCAACCGCCATGACCCCGGTTTTTTTCAGGCTATGTGGCGGACGATTGCAGAAAAAGGGAGTTGGCAGGGTGATATCTGGAGTCAGCGCAAGAGTGGAGAGATCTACCCACAATGGCAGAATATGAGTGAGGTGAGAGATGAGCAGGGGCGCTTGGCTAACTATATTTCAGTTTTTTCTGACATCAGTGCCCTTAAACAGTCTCAAGAGCAACTGGAGCATCTGGCGCATCATGACCCGCTGACCGGCCTGCCAAACCGTCTGCTACTGGATCAACATCTCTCCCAGGGATTGGAGCGTGCGCATCGTCAAAACCAATTAATGGCAGTGCTGTTTCTTGATTTGGATCGTTTTAAAAATATCAATGACTCACTGGGCCATCCAGTAGGTGACATTCTTTTAACTCAGGCCTCACAACGCTTGGAACAAGTGATTCGGGCGGATGATCTGATTGCCCGTCTGGGAGGAGATGAGTTTGCTATTGTCCTTGAATCCCCTACAGATGAGCAGGGTGTTGGGCTGGTTGCGCAAAAGTGCATCGACGCATTCATTGAGCCCTTCAGGATTGATGGCAATGATGTGTATGCCAGCACCAGCATCGGCATCAGTGTCTTTCCAAATGATGGCACTCATGCTGCTGAATTGATCAAACATGCCGATACGGCCATGTATCATGCTAAGGAGCATGGGAGAAATACATTCCAATTCTATAACAGGCAGATGACTGAATTGGCGGTTAAACGTCTGACCCTGGAAAGCAGGTTGCGCAGTGCCATCGAAAATGAAGAGTTTATCCTCTGTTATCAACCTCAGATCTCTCTTAGGAGTGGCCGGATAATTGGTGTCGAGGCGCTTATTCGTTGGCAAAGTCCAACGGGTGAGCTGGTTATGCCAGAGGCCTTCGTACCCGTTGCTGAAGAGTCTGGCCTGATTAAATTTATTGATACCTGGGTGCTTCAGAACGCCTGTCTGGCATTGGCCCAATGGCAGGCAGAAGGACTCTCTCCAAGCTTTATGGCAATCAATATATCCGGTTTTTCAATTGAACATGGTCTGCTGATAGGGATGGTTAAACAGGCCTTGCATAAAAGCCAGGTTGCTCCTGACTACCTGGAACTTGAAATTACTGAAGGTTATCTGATGCAGCACAAGCAGCAGGCTGTAGAGATCATCAACGAGCTGCAGGATCTTGGTGTGCAGTTTTCTATTGATGATTTTGGAACGGGTTACTCTTCACTCAGTTATCTGAAAAGCCTGCCCATCAATAAACTGAAAATTGATCGCTCCTTCGTGCAGGATATTCAGCATAATGATAATGATCGGGCAATTGCCGTGTCAGTCATTGCGTTGGGGCACAGTATGCAAATGCAGGTTATTGCCGAAGGAGGAGAGACACGGGAGCAGCTTGATATTCTCACCTCATTGGGATGCGACTCCGTTCAGGGGTTTTTCTACAGTAAACCGGTAACAGCTGATAAACTCGTAGAGTTATTAAAAACAGACAGACCCATATTCTGAATCAGATTTTTACCCTGTTATCCTCTGCTTCAGCCCTTAATTTTAACTAGAGACGGAAATAGATATGCCAAAACTTACTGATGCCATGACCAATAATCACAAACAGTGTGATGAAATGTTTGTTCAGGCCGAGGAGGCTGTATCAAAGGGAGATTGGGCAAAAGCGAGTGCCTTGTTCAAGGAGTTTGAAGAGGCGGTTGAGCAGCATTTTTTAATGGAAGAGACGGTTCTTTTCCCCGCATATACTGCAAAAACGAACCTGAGCAGCGTAACGGATGCCTTGATGAATGAGCACATGCAGATGCGCACCATGATTTTTGAAGCGGGAGAAAGTATTAAGACCAAAGACCAGGAGCAGTTTCTGGGTCAGGCGGAAACATTGCTGACTATCATGCAGCAGCATAATAGAAAAGAAGAATCAAAAATGTATACCATGGCTGATTCATCATTGCGTGGGGAGGTTGATGAGCTGCTCGCCAAGATGGGAATGGCCTGATAGATCCTCTTATTTTATCAAGGAGCATGAAATGAAAATACGTGGTTGTTTATTGGTTATATTTGCCTCCCTGCTTATTTCAGCCCCTGGGTTTGCATCTGAAGTCAGGGGCAGTTTCTTGAGCTATAACGGAGGTCAAATACCAAGGGGGACAGAAATCAAGGTGCATTGCGGTAATTTTCATAAGAGCGCTGTGATACAGTCAAACGGCTCTTACAGTATTCGTGGGCTACCCCCATCTCGTGGTTGTGCTTATCGAATTGAATACCCAGATGGTTCAATGTCAAAGCCTATGGCATTTAACTCAGGGAGTGGTGTGGTGCAAATCAATGGAGAACTGCGCAAGTATAAAAACAGAATTCTTGTTATTTCCAAATGAATTTTCAGCAAACTGTTGAAGTTTACAGGATGTAATTATGCGGGAAGAGAAGAAGAAACATGATTGGGTGGATTTGCTTTTTAAGGCGATGACGCCACTGTTTGCTGGCCTGTTAATAGCATGGGCCGGCTATGTCAGCAATATGACATTGTCGTCTGTTGAAAGCAAAAAAGAGAATGCACGGCTGATTACCGAGTTACAGGTCAAGCGCGAACAGGCAGAAAGTGATCTGCGTAAGGATATTTTTAATCAGGCGCTTAAAACGCTGCTAAAGGAGGATACAGGGAAAGGGGATTTACGCAGTCAATCCAAACGTATGTTGCGCCTGGAGCTGCTGGCATTGAATTTTGGAGACTCTTTAAGCCTCTCCCCGCTGTTTGCTGAATTCAAAAATGATCTTGATCAGGCTGAGCCTGTTAATGGTAAGGATGCTATTGATCATCCAGAAAGAGTGGCTGTTCTGCAAAAACGGCTGCGCAGTCTTGCCAAGAAGGTGGCCGGTGCCCAGTTATCCTCGCTTGAACAGCATGGTACCTCTATCAAAGTACGGGTGCCGCTAAAAGGCATCTCTTCCAGGGCATCCTGTGGGCATCGGTTTTACGATAAAGAGCTCTATAAATGGCCAGAGGATGCAATAAAGGCACAGTTGGTTGACTTCAAGGATGATGAAGCGTACCAGGGCTTGTTAGATGAGATGATTGCGAAGCAGAGTATTGTGACTGTCGAAAAGGTATCGCACAAGGTAACCCTGACGTTTTCAGCGGTAGATCACTGTTCTAAAACAGTAGAGGTCGATTTTGATATTGAGCTAGTTGGTAGTTCAAAAAAGAGTAATAAGTCCAATTTATTATCAGCAAGTGCAAAGGAAAAATATAAGGTGATGCGAGGGTTTCGTCTTGATTTTTTCAACTTTCCCAAAGTAGATAACACAAGATTGTCAGATAATCAGCGCTTTGCCATTGTCATGGAAGATTTTAATCTTAAAAATGAAGACCCACACATAGAGGTTACAGGGGTAATATTCCCGGCAGAGTATGCAAGTCTAAGGGACCGTCCTGGAATGCGTGAGGCGTTGCAGCTTCTACAGTCAGCGCTTAATACTGAACAGAATACAGATGATTCTGAGGAAGAGTGAGGCAATAGTTCATAAACCAAAAGGGATAAGGATGAGGCGTATTAAAATGAGTTTTAATAGTCAGTGCGTATTGCTTGCGCTAATGATGAGCGCTGCATGTTCATTACTGGCGTATGGGCTTCAGCAAGGTGATTGGAGTGGATCGTACACCCCGTATCATAGCAGTACACTGGATGCCTGGTATGAAATACGATATTCAGATCGGGAGGGGGATAAGCAATTAAGTATCAGAATGACCATTGATCTGGAACCCCGTGCCAATTTTACCTACCTGCTTGAAGATATTGTTATTGATACAGATAAAATTGTTTTTAAAATCAAAAAATCACAAGAAATCAAAAGCTGTAAACTGCTAGTGCAGGAGAATGGTGATTACCTGGGGCAATGCCAATCCGATATAGATGCTGAAGGTAAACACCTAACTGAAATCTTGATGATTCCACCTTCTGCGACAGATAAGCAGGATGAAGCTAAAGAAGAGATGGAGTAAAAAGCCTGGTTGTTGAGTAAAGAGAGTATCAGTTATTTCTCTTTGGCCTTGTTACTTCCCCCAGGTTTTGAACCGTTTTTTGCAGTATTTGAGTAATTCTTCATAACTGCGGAAGTGGAGCATAAAACCCTCTTCAGCGGGGGCATCATATTCACACCACTCATTCTCATATTCACGGCAGATGGCAGGACGTGAATCGTAGATGCCACAGCTTCCATTCTTTTGCAGATGTGAGCAGCGTGTGTGGATGAGAAGATACCAGCCGTCTGAATCCTTGTAGGCTTCGATGCCTTCATGCAAGACCTGCCATAGCAAGTGCTCAAAGTCAGCCTTTGAGCGCATGGGGCCAAGAACCTCAGTGATGTAGGTGCAGCACTTTGTGCCGGGGCAGAGGCTGCATTTATTTTCAGTAGTGATTGTTGGGGGCGATCTGTGCTGTGCCAAATGAGCAGTCTTCTCTATCTACGAGTGTGATGGTTTGGGACGGCGTCTTCTGTGATGTTTTTTTGTAGATGCCGAGTGCTTGTCTGACCGGTGTCTCTTCCTCTCTGGTGTCCGCTTCCGACTGCCTGGGTCTATCTCAGCCAACAGATCCTGGGTAATAGGCTCTATGGGTAGTTTGTGACCAATGTAGCTTTCGATGTCAGGGAGTGAGAATGCGTAATGTTCACAGATGAAGCTGATGGCATCACCGCTGGCTCCAGCGCGGGCAGTCCGCCCAATGCGATGCACATAGTCTTCCGCCTCTTCCGGTAGATCGTAATTAAATATGTGGCTGACATCTAGAATGTGAAGTCCACGGGCGGCTACATCTGTTGCAACCATAACGGGTAGCTCACCGTTTTGAAATTGCTCTAGCAACTGCATTCTCTTTTTCTGCGGAACGTCACCAGAGAGGATAGCGGCATGCAGGCCATTACCTTCCAGGAAACCCCAGACCCGGTCGGCTTCACGTTTGGTGTTAATGAATATGATGGTACGCCTTGGGTCCATGTGCCTTAGCAGACCAATGAGCAGGGGGACTTTCTCCTCATTAGCTGTCATGTAGCAGGTTTGCTTAACCTTGTCTGCCGTGACTTTATCGGTCTCTATTTTTACTGCCTGTGGGTTATTCATGTGCTCGTAGGCAAGTTCGGTAACCCGAAAGGAGAGTGTGGCAGAAAATAGCAGTCCGAGTCGTTGTGAAGGCGGAGGCATGCGCCTCAAAAGGAAACGAATATCCTTAATAAAGCCCAGATCAAACATGCGATCAGCTTCGTCCAGGACCACAACCTCGATAGCCTTTAGATTGAATATATGCTGCTTAAAATAATCGATGAGCCTGCCTGGGGTGCCGATAAGTATATCCACACCCTCTTCAAGTTGCTTGCGTTGCTGGTCGTAGCCAGTTCCACCAAACACCAGGCCAAGTTTCAGGCCGGTATGCCGACCAAGAATTTCAGCATCTTTATGGATTTGAATAGCCAGCTCGCGGGTGGGAGCCAACATAATGGCGCGTGGTTGGTTGGGTTTGCGGCTGGGATTGGGTGGTCGTTCAAGTAGATGCTGAAAGGTTGCAAGTAGAAAAGCGGCGGTTTTACCTGTCCCGGTTTGTGCCTGGCCGGCGATATCCTGCCCAGCCAGAGCTAGCGGAATAGTTTCAGCCTGAATGGGTGTGCAGTTAGAAAAGCCAGCATCTTTAATGCCTTGCATGATGTTTTCAGCAAAATTAAAGCTGCTGAAACAGGTGTCCGTAAGATGTTTGTCAGTCATGGCGAGCTAGGATACAGCAATTTTGTATCTTTTGGGGTTGAAAACTTTAGTTTATTCAGCTCAAATAGGCTTATTGGATAATAGCTGTAGTGCCGGAGGCGGCATATAGAGTGGCTTATGATTCTCTACTTACATCTATAAGAAAATAAATATACAGCCCAGTATTATCCTAAAAGTAAATTCCGTAACCTATTTGGAGAGTTTTTGTGAGTGAACAGATTGTCTATGTGACAGATGATTCCTTTGAGGCCGAGGTTTTGCAGTCTGCTGAACCTGTATTGGTGGATTACTGGGCAGAATGGTGCGGCCCTTGCAAGATGATTGCCCCGGTACTGGATGAGATTGCTGGTGAATATGCAGGACGCATTAAAATTGCCAAGCTCAATATTGATGAGAATCCTAATACACCGCCCAAATACGGTATTCGAGGTATCCCAACACTGATGCTGTTTAAAGGGGGAGAAGTAGAAGCCACTAAAGTGGGTGCTGTTTCAAAATCCCAATTAACAGCCTTTATTGACAGCAATCTGTAATTTTTAGTACGTAAGTACTGGACGTATTCCACCCAGCTGCTACACTATAGGACGTTGGCGCTTACTGAGCGCTACGTCCTTCATAAATATAACCCCGAAAATAATTTCAGCACAGCAAACCCCCAATTCAGGGTGTCTCTGTTTGCATAATCCCTAATTTTCCAATAACACATCTTTTAAAGCACACAAATGAATCTCACCGAACTCAAGAAAATGCCAGTCCCAGAGCTGGTCGAGCTTGCCCGTTCCATGCGTATTGAAGGCATGGCCAGATCCCGTAAACAAGACCTTATCTTTTCTATTCTTAAGGCACACGCAAAGCGGGGTGAGGATATTTATGGCGATGGAGTGCTGGAGATCCTGCAAGATGGCTTTGGCTTTCTGCGTTCAGCTGACTGCTCCTATCTGGCAGGCCCGGATGATATCTATGTCTCACCCAGTCAGATTCGACGTTTTAGCCTGCGTACCGGAGATACCATTGCGGGTAAGATTCGTCCTCCCAAAGATGGTGAACGCTATTTTGCATTGTTGAAGGTTAGCGAAATCAACTTCGATAGACCTGAGAATGCCAAAAACAAGATCCTGTTTGAAAACTTTACCCCGCTGTTTGCAAACAAGCGTCTGAATTTGGAGATGGGTAATGGCAGTACTGAGGACATCACTGCCCGCACGATTGAACTCTGCGCACCAATAGGCAAGGGGCAGCGGGGGTTGATTGTTTCGCCGCCCAAGGCGGGTAAGACGATGATGCTGCAAAATATTGCACAGTCTATCGGCCATAATCATCCAGAGTGTCATTTGATTGTACTGCTTATTGATGAGCGCCCAGAGGAGGTTACAGAGATGGCCCGCTCCGTACGTGGTGAAGTGATCTCCAGCACATTTGACGAGCCAGCCACCCGCCATGTCCAGGTTGCGGAGATGGTTATTGAGAAGGCCAAGCGGCTGGTTGAGCATAAAAAAGACGTTGTTATCCTGTTGGATTCCATTACCCGTCTGGCTCGTGCCTACAATACAGTTATCCCTTCCTCTGGTAAGGTACTGACAGGTGGTGTAGATGCCAATGCTCTGCATCGTCCCAAACGTTTCTTTGGTGCGGCTCGTAATGTAGAGGAGGGGGGAAGTCTGACCATTCTCGCTACGGCATTGGTGGATACTGGCTCGCGTATGGATGACGTGATCTTTGAAGAGTTTAAAGGCACGGGTAATATGGAGATCCACCTGGATCGACGTATTGCAGAGAAACGCATCTTCCCGGCCATCAATATCAACCGTTCCGGTACGCGTCGGGAAGAGCTGTTAATGCCACCGGATGAGTTGCAGAAGATGTGGATCTTGCGCAAGATCCTGCACCCCATGGATGAGCTGGCTGCGATGGAATTCTTATATGACAAACTCAAAGTCACCAAAAGCAATAACGAATTCTTTGATGCCATGAGGCGGTGAAGGCGATGATCCTGGCGGCCGGTCGGGGAGAGCGCATGCGCCCTCTAACCGACCGTCTGCCTAAACCGCTCTTGCCAGTAGCTGGGCGGCCACTGATTGAACATCATATCGAGGCGTTGATGCAGGCAGGCTTCAAAGAGCTTGTGATCAACCATGCCCATCTGGGGAAACAGATAGAAACGACCCTTGGTGATGGTCAACGCTGGGGCATCACTATCCTCTACTCTCCAGAACCGGCCGGTGCACTTGAGACTGGCGGAGGAATCTTCAAGGCACTGCCCCTGCTGGGTGATGCCCCCTTCGTAGTGATTAATGGCGATATCTGGACGGACTACGACCTGACCCAGCTCATAACTCTCGAACATAAGCTGGCCCATCTGATATTGGTAGATAATCCAGCACACAACCCTGAAGGGGATTTCCTGTTGTCGAACGATGGTCTCTGTAGCGAGGGGAGAGGCAAAAGACTGACCTTTAGCTGCATTGGCATCTACCACCCGGTACTCTTTGCAGGCTGTAAATCGGGCGCTTTCCCTCTGGCGCCCGTGTTAAAGGCTGCCATGGCACAAGGCAGAGTAAGTGGTGAACATTACACTGGACGGTGGGTGGATGTTGGCACACCGCAACGTCTGGAAGAGCTGAATACCACCCTCTCTGCATAGCGCAAATTTTACTTGCCACTTCTATCCTGCTCCTTGTAACGTAAAACCATGGGACAGGAGATAATAGACAGTCATTTCACGCCTGCTGACTTTGAAGCCTTTGCTGTACGGCTGCGTCAGGAGACAGCGTTGCTGAGCAGTTGGTTTCAAAATGGCCATTTCCATGAGGCAACCAATGTAGGTGGTTTTGAGTTGGAATCCTGCCTCGTAGATAATTCCTTACGACCTGCCCCTATTATCGATTCCTTCCTGGCACGACTAAATAATGAGTTGGTTGTACCTGAGCTGGCTACCTTTAATCTAGAGCTTAATGGCAGTCCCTGTGAGCTGAACGGCAATGCACTCAGTTCTCTAAGGGATGAGTTGAAAGAGACTTGGGATCACTGTAGTCAGGTGGCGGGTGAGATGAATGCCAGAGTAGCCATCATCGGCATTCTGCCTACAATCGAGACCTCTGATCTAACGTTGGCCAATATGTCGCCACTCCACCGTTATCATGCCTTGAATGAACAGGTATTGCGCCAGCGTGGTGGTCGACCTCTGGAGTTGAGTATTTCAGGCTGTGATAGTCTGCATCTGACCCACAGCGATGTGATGCTTGAATCGGCAGCTACCTCATTCCAGATTCACCTTAAGATCAATGCCAGTGAAGGCGCCCGTTTCTATAATGCATCCAAAATAATATCCGGTCCGATGGTGGCTGTGTGTGCCAATTCACCTTACCTGTTTGGGCATGATCTGTGGGATGAAACCCGGATACCCTTGTTTGAGCAGGCGGTCTCCGTAGGGGGAACAAAGCAGACCAAGCGTGTAACCTTTGGCGTTCGCTATGCCCATGAGAGCATCATGGAGTGCTTCGAGGCCAATCTTGAGCGTTATCCCATCCTGCTGCCGCGTGTGATGGATGAACCAGTTGAAAAGCTTGCCCATCTGCGATTGCAAAATGGCACTATCTGGCGTTGGAATCGTCCGCTGATCGGCTTTGATGAGTTAGGTGAAGCGCATCTTCGCATTGAGCACCGTGTGGTGCCTGCGGGTCCAAGCATTGATGATGCTATTGCCAATGCAGCCTTCTATTTTGGGGCAGTATGCAGCTTGGCACATCTGCAGGAGCCACCAGAATCACAATTAGCATTTAAAGCGGCAAAAGAGAATTTTTATCGTGGTGCTAAATATGGGCTGCGTGCTGAGATGCAGTGGCTTGATGGCAAGTATTACCCTGTCTCTGAACTCTGCCTGAAGAGGCTGCTGCCGTTGGCGCGAGATGGCTTGCGCAGTATGGAGATTGATAAGAGTGAGATAGATGATTGGCTGGGGATTATTGAGGCGCGGGTGGCTACTGGTCGCAATGGTGCTGCTTGGCAACGCTGCTGGGTCAAAGAAAATGGACTGGATATGAAGTCGATGACCCAAGCCTACCTTGAGTGCCAGAACTCTGGTGCCTTGGTTCATGAATGGCCAATCTAAAAGAGCGTTGGTTAATGAAGCTCCACGAAATAAACCATATCCCTGAGCAGCTGCTGGAGACAGAATCCACCGGCTTGGAGGCACTACTTGGCAGACCAACCCTGATCCATCTTCAAGGTCGTCAGGAGCCTGCACTGTTTATCTCTGTGCTTATGCACGGTAATGAAACTACAGGCTGGGAGGCCGTGCGTGCATTACTGAAGCGTTATTGTGGTTTGCAGGGTGATGTAGATCTGCCCCGCTCGCTCAGCGTTTTTATTGGCAATGTATCAGCGGCGGCAAAAAGGCTGCGTCGCTTGGATAATCAACCCGATTACAATCGTGTCTGGCCCGGATGCGGGACACCCTACACAGAAGAGCATGGTCTGATGCAGCAGGTGGTCGATAGTATGGTGGATCGTGGGCTGTTTGCCAGTGTGGATGTGCATAATAATACTGGGCTTAACCCCCACTATGCCTGTACCAATTTTCTGGATAACCGCTTTTTACATCTGGCAGCCATGTTTAGCCGAACTGTGGTCTACTTTCTACGCCCAAAGGGGGTGCAGTCCATGGCGTTTGGTGAGCACTGCCCCTCAGTCACTTTAGAGTGTGGCAAGGTGGGTGCAGCGTATGGTGTTGAACATGCGATTGAATATCTGGATGCCTGTCTGCATCTGTCTGAACACCCATCCCATCCGGTAGCGGAACATGATATTGAGATATTTCATACCGTAGCAATTGTGAAGGTACTCGAAAACGTCAGCTTTGGATTTGGTGGGCATAAGGTAAACCTCAGTTGTGCCGATGACCTGGATCGATTGAATTTTAGAGAGCTTCCAGCCGGCACCTCCTTTGGTTATGTTGAGCCAGGACAGGGTATAGGCCTAGAGGTGCGTGATGAGAATGGCAGGGATGTTACGGCAAACTACTTTATATTGGATCAAGGGGAACTCAGGCTTCAGACAGCTGTAATGCCGTCCATGCTAACCAAGGATCACCGTGTAATACGTCAGGACTGCTTGTGTTATTTGATGGAGCGGTATTCCCAAGCCGTCAGTGAGTAGCTAATGGCATGGAAGGCTAAGTGCTATTTTCAGAGTCACTTTCCAATGCGTTTTTAATCTCTGACATGATCGAATTAAGTTGCCCGCCCAATTCAAGTCCGCCCTCGTAAAGGGTGGTGACGGGGTGAATAACTGATCTGGTAGCATCAAGGAGAAGCTCCTCTTCCTCTTCACTGAGGTGAACATCCATATTCTGCAGTTCGTGGAATGCTGCATCCATTTTTTCTGATAAGCCGTCCATAAGCTCAGACTGTGTAAGTTGTTGTGTTTCGTGATATTGAGTGATCTTATCCAGGGCATCTTCAGTTTTTTCAATGACATGCCATAGTAGGGCTTTTTTCTGGTCTACTTCAATCTGTAATAAGAGAGCCTCTAGCCTGGCCTGAATGCCTTCTGCAAGAATGGCAATATTATCCCGGTGCCGGCCCAGAAGAGCATTATCATCAGTTGGCATATTTTTTATAAGGATGATGACAGGGTTGAAATTGAATATTGAGCGTGTTCCAAAGCTATGTATGCGGCAATTGCTGGAAGCCACTAATTCAAAAAGTTCATATTCGATGTCAGGTATTTTACCTTCATGCCCTACGGTAAAGTTCTCTTTGTTGGTTCTTAATTGTATTGTGCTTGACAGCCCATATTGACTCAGTGCATCCAGTGCTGTTTGAGTGAGTGCAGACAGGCTTTTGCAAAGGAAACTTTCGCGAAGAAAATGAAGTACAACACCAAGTTCGCCGGCACTACTCATAGCCGCCATGGCTGTTCCAGTGGCGTATTGCACGTTTTTATTCAGGTCTGAAACCTTAGACTGAATCTCTACCAACAATTGAATCTTTGCCTTTAATTCATCATGGTAAAAAGGTTTATTGATATAGTCTTGGCCACCTGCATCAAACCCTTTAAGTCGTTCATCAGCTGATGTTAAAGCAGAGACAAAGATAATAGGGATCTCTTGCGTTGAGGGATCAGACTTTAGTTTTCGGCAGACATCCAGGCCGCTTATTCCAGGCAGGCCTACATCCAGTAGAATTAAATCAATAGGTGATTCAGTAGCGATGGAGATGCATTCCTCGCCTGTTGTTGCAAAACTGAGGTCATATTCATCTTCTAGTAGCTCTTTTATAATATCCAGATTAAATGGCTCATCATCCACAGCAAGGATGCGGTGTTTTTCGCTCATCTATTCTGTCTCCTATTGCTTATAGTAATTGTAACGGGATTTATTAATAGCCTGAAGATGACCTGTCTATTGAATATGTAAAATTATTAAGGTGAAAAATATTAGTGATGATAGATCCATCTGGTAATAGTGTTAGCTGCCTGTAGCCTGGGGACTTATTGTCGATCTCAAAGTCTGTAGATTTGGGTGCAAATTGAAAGCAGGTTGATGGAGCGCCCATTAAAAGGACGTTGTTGCGTTTTGCCTCAAATGATTGATGGATATGACCGCAGGTTATCCCTTTGATCTGTGGGTGGCAGTCTGTGATGGCAAAAAAGTCATCTGCATTATTCAGCATTATGGTATCCAGCCACCTGCTTTTGACGGGTACTGTGTGATGGTGCAGGCAGATTAAGGTGTGGTGATCAGGGTGGTCTGAGAGGCAGGCCTGAAGTCTGGTGAGCTGGATGTTATCAAGGTGCCCTTTTGTGCTGCCTGGGAGATTAGAGTCAAGCAGTATGATCGACCAACCATTTTTCTGTATAGAAAAGGGTGAGTTAATGGGGTTGCCAGAGATTGATGCGTTTAATATTTTTGAGTTGTCATGATTACCTGGCAGGCAGTAGGTGGAGGTGTTTAAATTGCTCAGCTGCTTTTTGAGCAGGGTGTAACCGGCTGGAGAGGCATCATGCACCAGGTCACCTGTAACCAGCGCCAGATCTATCGAAGGCAGATTCTCGTTGATATGAGCTATGACGTGCTGGAGTGAGACCAGTGTACGCATCCCCAACAGTCGTCCTTCAGGGTCAGCAAACAGGTGGGGATCAGACAACTGCAGGACATTCAGTGAACCCGGCGGAAGATCCCTGTTGTCGTTGTTCGTATTGTTGGTGCTGCATCCCGGCTTTGTCATGAAATAGTAGCGCTGAGTGTCAATCAGCTGTATAGCATTGAAATCCAGTTTTTATTTGTTGGTAAAGCTGTTTGTGCTACAGATGTTTTTACTTATAGTAGCTTGGTTTTTTGGGTATTTGGTATTTTTTTACGTCTTAAAAGGCATCGGTCGATGTAAAGAGACCAACCCGAAGATCCTTTGCAAGGTATATTTCACGGCCATCCACTTCGACCACACCATCGGCTACACCGAGTACCAGTTTGCGGCTGATAACCCGTTTCATGTGGATTCGGTAGGTTACCTTTTTTGCAGTGGGAAGCACTTGGCCAGTAAATTTAACCTCACCAACACCCAGTGCCCGACCGCGACCCGGGTTTCCTATCCAGGCCAGGAAGAAGCCAACGATTTGCCACATGGCATCCAGGCCCAGGCAGCCCGGCATGACGGGGTCGCCAGGGAAATGGCATTGAAAAAACCACAGATCAGGGTTTATATCGAGTTCGCCGATGATCTCGCCTTTGCCATATTTGCCGCCCTCATCTGAGATCTTGATGACCCGATCCATCATTAGCATGTTTGGTGTGGGTAACTGGGCGTTACCTGGGCCAAACATCTCGCCATAGCCACATTTTAGAAGTTCATCGCGATCAAATGAGGATTGTCTTGTCATGTTGCCTTGTTATCTCGTTTATTGGTGATTGTTCAGCGTATTGGCTGCTGAAATTCTGACGCAAACGCGCTAGTTTCCGGTTGCTCACGGCTGCTGTCAACCGGCATTTTCTGATTTGTGGGTTTATTTGCTGTTTTGTGCCAAATCTTTTGATAATTGCTCCTTAATAAAGTAGGCAAGCTGGTCGATGGGGATCAGCCGGGTCTCCGTATCCCGGCGCCCCCGATATTCAGCCTGGCCTTCATCCAGACCCCGTTCACCCAATACGATGCGATTGGGAATGCCGATGAGTTCCATGTCGGCAAACATAAAACCGGGCCGCACATTGCGGTCATCCAGCAGCACCTCAATGCCAAGATCCTGCAGCTCGTTATAGAGCTTCTCAATGGCCTCTTGTACCCGGTAGGATTTGTTGAGCTTCATTGGCAGCAGTGCAACCTGAAAGGGGGCGAGAGCAGTGGGCCAGATGATACCGCGCTCATCATGATTCTGTTCGATGGCCGCAGCGACCACGCGGGATACGCCAATGCCATAGCAGCCCATGGTCATGGTGACAGATTGACCGTTTTCATTGAGTACGTTGGCCTTCATGGCCTCACTGTAGTTTTTGCCCAACTGAAAGATGTGGCCGACCTCGATGCCGCGGGCAATAGTGAGGCTGCCCTGGCCATCCGGGCTGGGGTCGCCCTCTTGTACATTTCTCAGATCAGCAACGGTAGGCTCAGGCAGGTCGCGCTCCCAGTTGACGCCGGTGAGATGCCTGCCGTCGCTATTGGCGCCGCAGATAAAATCTGCCACCTGCAGGGCGCTACGGTCGGCAATGACCGGGATGCCAAGCCCCACAGGCCCGATAGAACCCACGCGGCAGCCAATTGCGGCGTGGATCTCTTCGTCCGTGGCCATGGTGAGTGGCTCGGCAACCTGCTCCAGTTTTTCTGCCTTGATCTCATTCAGTTCGTGATCGCCGCGCAGCACCAGTGCGACCAAGCTGCCTTCGCCGGTGCCTGTGACAATCAAGGTCTTGAGACAGCTGGAGGTGGGTACGCCCAGAAAACGGCTGACCTCTTCAATGCTGTGCTGGTTCGGGGTCTCTACTGTAGCGAGTTCCTGGGTTGGGGCAGGGCGCTCACCGGTTGGTGCCACGGCCTCTGCCAGCTCCTGATTGGCGGCGTAATCGCTCTCGGTTGAGAAGGCGATAGCATCCTCGCCTGAATCGGCCAGCACGTGAAATTCGTGGGAGGCCTGGCCGCCTATGCTGCCGGTATCGGCCTGTACAGCCCGAAAGTCCAGCCCACAGCGACTAAAGATGCGGGAGTATGCCTGATACATTTTGTCGTAGGTCTCTTGCAGGGAGGCCTGATCCAGATGAAAGGAGTAGGCATCCTTCATCAGAAATTCCCTGGCGCGCATGACACCAAAGCGGGGACGGATTTCATCGCGGAATTTGGATTGGATCTGATAATAGGTGGTGGGCAGCTGTTTATAGCTGCGTAGATCGTTGCGTGCCAGATCGGTGATGATCTCCTCATGCGTGGGGCCAAAGCAGAATTCGCGCTGATGCCGGTCGGTGATGCGCAGCAGCTCCGGGCCATATTTATCCCAGCGGCCTGACTCCTGCCACAGCTCGGCAGGCTGCACGGCTGGCATCAGTACCTCGCGTGCACCCACACGATCCATCTCCTCACGCACAATGGCCTCTACCTTGCGCAGGGTGCGCAGACCGAGAGGCAGCCAGGTATAGAGGCCTGCTGCCAGTTTGCGAATCAGCCCGGCGCGCAGCATCAGCTGGTGACTGGCGATCTCGGCATCAGCGGGGGTTTCTTTGACGGTCTGAAGTGGAAACTGGGATGTGCGCATGGTGGTTCCGAATGGCTAATGAATATTGCGCTATTCTAACGGGGTGAAGCGGTTGGAACAATTCATCAAATCAACAACCTGAGAGATGTCGGGTTTTAAGTTTGTCTGGCTGTTGACGAAAAACTCTATAGAGCTTCTGTATATTGATGTGTGAAGGTTTTTTGTAAACAATCGGGGTAGTGAGTGACAGCGTTCTCAATCCAAGCTTATATTTCTGTGGCCGGCTGGCCTGCAAAAAAGGTGCGGTATCTCCCGTTGCTGTTGCTGCTGTCGCTCTCTTTTTTATCTATGGTCATTGCCGACAACAGGGGTATCAGCCCCAGCCTCATGGCCTGGGTGGAGGGTAAATATTGGGTGTCGGCAAAGAGCCGTATCCTGGGTTGGCAGGATCTGATTGCACGCAATCAGGGGCTGGATGAGCAGAGCCAGTTAAAACTGGTGAATGATTTTTTTAATCAGGTAACCTATAGCAC
>JAJRZI010000132.1 GCA_024275295.1 Gammaproteobacteria bacterium
AAATCATAATTTTCCACATGCTCCAATTTGGCTTTAGCGGTCTCTGCTAATCTTGTGTAATGGTTATCAACATCATCTTGCCTGGCGACGATGGGCAGTCCCCGCTTGCGGAATACAAAGCGTGACCTGTCCAGGCGTAGTGCAACCTTCTTGCCACTCTATACCGGGACAATCCACCTGTTCTCAAGTTCAGTGGTTAGAGCAAGAGGATTAATCTGAATCTCTTTAATCGCCATAACACCTGGTACGTCCATAATAATGTTAATGATGTCGGATAGGTGAATCTCCTCTGGCAGCTCTCCGCTTGCCAACTCATCATCTGGTATGAAACCACAGCTTAATGGAGGGCCATTAAAAATATCATCAGCACTGTAGGGTTCACCAGCAGCATTTGTCTTCTCTAACATTTCGCTTAAGGTGTAGTTGGCCACAGCAGGTGCAAGAAATTGCTGCACTTCAAATAAAATTTGTGCTTTTACATAGGCTGTATCAGCATCTTGCTGTAGCTCAAATTCGCCACATAAAATAAAGTCCTGGGATTCAACCTCGGTGATGTTGACAAAGTCTTCGCAGAGATTACGATTGGCTTGCAATACCTCTGTAACATTATCAAGAATAGCTGCCTTTTCCGCTGTATTTAGATCATCCATATAATCGATCAGCACGTGGTAAAGGCCGCCAATATTTACAGCTGTTACACCAGGGCTGCCAGAATCTTTTGCCATTAAACGTCTGCGGATGGTATCCGTGTAGTAAGTGCGCGAGGCGGGCTTAATCCAGGCATTTTTTACCCCTTTAAGGTCTATCAATAATTTTCGATAGTCCAGTAGCGTAATGGGACGGTTGTGTAGAATCTCCCGGGCGGGGAAAAACTGCTGCTGCATATTGGTGAGGTTATCTGCTTCGCTTGCCAGCAGATCTGCGACAGGCATTGATGCGCGATAACTTAAGTCTGTTAATGCATAGCACAATGTTTCAAGTGTGGTGACGCCAGGGTCATGGATATTAAAATCGGTCCAGACTTTTTTTGCTAAATCCTGTGCTTTATCTAACCCCAGTCGGTACAACTGAGCATGATCAAAGGCCGTTTCTTTTGCTGCTTTTTTGGGGATTGTGAGTTTAGTTAACATTCCAGCCCCCTATTTATACTCTGTGATAACGTGACTGGCATCTGAAACCAGGATTGCATCCGGTGAGCGGGGGAAGACCTCACTGCTGTCCACCAGGCTCTCCCCCGGAGTGACATAGCTATAGAGCTTAAAGTCACTGACATAATCCACGTATTCAAGCTCCTCAATAAAATCAACAATAACGGATCTATAAAGTCTGCCGCCAAAACTAATATCCTTTGTTGAGTAATAGGCCCATGGTGACAAGTATTCCAATAATGCAGCATTTAACTGATGACGATAATAGTTAAATTCAAAGCCGGTTTTAAACTTAACAGCAAAGTCCAGACGTACTTTCTGGTAGCTTGGATTTTGCACATGATACTTGACCTGCATGCCTCCCTGTCTTTGTAGCAGTTTAAGAACCTCGGACAAGGTATTGCTGTCAACTCTAGGCTGTAATGGGTCGATTGCATTTTTATTGATTAGATTTGGCACCACAATGATGGTGACATTGCCCGGTGTTAGCCAATGACCGGGTTTGGCATGGGGGATGCATTTTACCTTGTGAATGGCTGGATAATTCTCCAGTATAATTCGCTCGCTGTCCCAGGCTGTTACTGCCCGCTCTTTATGACGCAAACGTTCAGAGACTCGGGTTCGAAAGGCGACATCACTCTCCACCATCTTCGCACCAAATGAGGCATAGGGCTGTTCTACTTTTTTTACCCCTGAAATGTTGCTCTTGAACTTTGTGATGGAGCCTGCAGTAAGCGGTGTTGCTAAATGATTCGGATCGTTGCTGTGGATGCCACTGCTGCTGACAAATTCAACCTCTATAGCGTTTGCCACTACACGGATTAATTGGCTAAGGGCATTAACCTCTCCTGCCACGGCGGCCTTTAACCAGATGTAATCTGCAGGCAGAATCGTATTGGTGTGCGTTGCCTCATTGGGGATCACAAATTTGATCAAACCACTGGTCAGCAACTGGTTAGTGGAATCTGAAATCAACTCGTCAGGCCCCAGTTTTTTCCAATAATTATCACACAGCACTGCCCAAGTTAAATTTTCCTGTGTCAGGTCTGGGTCAGCACTGCCTTCAGCCACCTGAAATAGCAGACTGATACTGTCACCTGCTTTCAGTTTTTCGATGCCTATTAACAGTTCACCGCTGGCGCTGTACCGTGGCATCAGCGTTACGGATTTATCTGTGATATGGTCAAACAGAGTGCGCTGATATGCATGCTCGCGCATCTGCCCAAAATAGGTGAGGTGATAGAAGATAATCTCATTGTTGGCAAATGCGCTCTTTTCTGTTGATGCCATCTCCACATCATCAGTAAATGCTTTATAGGAGAGTTTGATGCTTTGAATCTATGGCGTGTATGGCTCATTGAGCATCACCAGAGTGCCTCCGCTTTTGGCGTAGGTCATTAGGTTTTGGGTGTGCTCTTTGCGGTAGGCTTTGTGTAGAAAATTCTTATTTAAAGAGAGCGTGATAAAGCCATCTTTTGCCTCAACTGCTGGTTTTGCCAGTGTAAATATAATTGGACTCATTAACAGCATCTGACTTAAGTTGGACTGAGCCCAACTGCTGCCAGTTCCGTTCAGGATCTGTGCCAGCTGAATATTTCCATAATAGCTGCCTGGCCCGGCAGTGAGGGTGGTGGAAAAATGAATAGGCTGTTCTACTGATGCATTGCTGGTGGCAAATAACGCTTTGCTGCTGTTTACCGCGTTTAGACTCCCAGCATCGCTAAATGAGATATCGGCGGTAAAATAACTGTTGCTAACGGTGGTGGAGTAATTTGTATAATAACTGGCGAAATTACCGGGCGCTCCTTTCCATTGCAGGGTTAGGGTGAGTTCTGACAGCTTTTTAGAAAGCGCTTCGGTGCAGCCCACTATAAACTTTGATCCTGCTTCCGGCTGTGGGCCAAATGGCAAAAATGCCTTGGTGGGGTCAAGCTTGCCAGCATCACTTTCCAGTTTGAGATTTCTTACCTCTTGCACATCAATTTCGATGCGTGCTTTTTTTATCTGCACGCCATTGAAACTCTCATAGCCAATTTCAGAACTCTTTTCCGTATTTAAAAACAGCTGCATAATGGGTGCTTGTGCTTCAAAGTGATAGCCATGCAGGGTTTTGTCGTAGTCAATTACAGCGGCTTCTGATTCGCTGAGTGTGAGACTGAATTTAAGTGTATTACCGTTTAATGTGGGTGAGATGGTATAGGGGCCAAGCCAGGCTTTTTCACCACTGAGATAGAGAGTCAATGCGCTTTGCAATTTACTGGTGGAGAGTAAGCTGCTATCGATGTTAGCCAGAGTAAGCGTTGTAGTGACTGTACGTATACCTTCCTGCATGCGCAGTATGGGTGAAGCCAATGCAAATCCTGTTTCAGCAGCTGGCAGAGCAGGATAACCGAAAGCACGCCACTTTGGCTCTTCTTTATCGAGTGCACTGCCCAATCCATCTAATGAATCGGCAATGGGTGCATAACGAACCGTTCCGTTACCCGCTGGATCAACAAACAAGGATCGCAGTGAGAAAACAGTCGCTGAGTTAATTACTGTTTCACCTGTCGGGGCATAGATGCGTTCAACACCTGTGGCATCCTTTCCTGCGGAGAGCAGGTGACTCTCTTTAATCAAGACAGGGTCAGCACTCTTTTTTAATTCAACTATCAGGTGGGCGCGATCTGGTATGGCGCTGTTTTTTATCAGCCTCAGTATATCCTGATAGAAAAAATCCAGATGTTTGCCTGTGAATTTGTTAATTATCTCCTGTGGTTTTTTATACAGTTCAAGAAAGGATACCAGCAGTGACAGGTGAGCAGGTGTATCAGAGTCCAGTGAGTTGAGCCAGTCGTTACTCTCATCTGCAGTGAAAGGAAAAAAGTTACTCCAATCACCAGCGGGTAGTGAGCTGTTGTTGCGGTAGTAATGGATATGGTGGGAAAGTCTTTTCAGAAAAGCCAACATCTCAGCAGTAGTGCGCTCATCAATATCGGAATAATGGGCATCCAAAGCTATAGGTGTGCGATCATCCTGGCTTTGTCCCAGAGTAAGAATCATATTTTGTATGATATCCTGTTCAGCCATATCAAGTACCCATCTGCAGGTTGTTCATTACCTCGTTACCATCGTTAAGATAGAAGGGGTACACCAGATTAAATCGCGAATTGGTAGAGCGTACTGCGTAACTTAGAATCAGATTCAGATAACCCTCAAATAGTTTTGAGGTGTCCAGCTCCAGAGAGAGTAGATTGATGCGCGGCTCGTACACCAGCACCATGGTCTTTAAGCGATCCTTCAATAGTGTTTGCATGGTGGTATTCATGGGTTCAAATAACAACTCTTGCATGTTTAAACCATACTTTGGATGCATCAATCTCTCGCCCGCTGTGGTACCAAGTAGAATCTTGAGGCTGGCTTGAATGTCCTCTTCGTCAGCAGTTAATTCCACGCTGCCGGTGTCAATATTAAATTCAGGTGGAAAACTCCAGCCTGTCCCTAAGAAGGAGCTGTAACTGGTTTTATCGTTGTCGGCTGCCATCGTATCTCTACCCTGTTGTTAGCCAATCATCACGGTTGGTTCGCCCACTGCCGCCATTGCGCCACAAATACAGCTGTCTGTTGTACGCAGGGCAGGCGTTCCACCGATCATCACTGTTGTGCTGCCACTGGGAAACGGGCTGGCGGTAGGCTGATGCCCGTTGGGGGGCAGCGAACAGACATGGGTATCACCAACTACTGCAGCTGGCATGCCGCCGATTAAAACGGTTGGCACCCCTGGCCCCACGATGGTGCCACCATGATTGGTGGTATCTCCTACTCTTGCTGCTGCTGGCATGCTTTTCTCCTAGTTGATCTGTACTATGCTGCCACTCACTTTAGTACTGGCGCTGCTAGACAGCTCTGCACCGGCGGCCCCTTCCATTTTCAGTTCTGTTCCCCCTTTAAGCTCAAGGGAGGTTCCCGACTCAAGGGTTATTTCTGTTCCTGCTTTTAAGGTTAAAGCTGTGGCACTTTCAATGGCGATGCCGTCGGCATTCATGGTGATTGAGTTGCCGGGTTGATCGGTGAGGGTGATGGCGGCATCCTCTTCACTTAAAATAATGCTGTTTTCTGCCGGTGTTTCAAGCTTCATTATTATCTTGTCATCATCAAATGAGAGCTTCATTTGGGAGCGGGTTTGGAAAATCTTTTCGTGGTTGTCATCAGAGCCTTCAAGTGGAGCAGCTTTAGCACTGCTATGTAACATTCCCAGTACCACTGCTTGCCGAGGGTCATCGTTTAAAAAACCCAGTACCACTTCATCGCCGATCTCGGGACGAATAAAAAACCCCCGATCTTCACCGGCATCCAGGCATGCCACTCTTGCCCAGGTGCCTTCATCTGTACTGTTGACTAGCGGCATTTTGACACGCACACGATATTCCCCGTCGGGGTCTTCATTGCTGACCACTACGCCGATCTGCAGCCCGTTGATGCTGGGTAGCAGCCCTGATGAGCGAGGCGCAGTAATATCTCCGCTTCTCTCTTCAAGTGTTTCGATGCTGCCGATTTGTAAATTGCTTTTCCATCCCTGTACCAAATCAAAATCATGGCGCACTGCCGATATATAGGCATTACCATTAAAGCGTTCGCCAACGCCACTTAATGTCACGGTATCACCAACATTGATATTGCCAATGCCTTCGCACTTAATGCGACCGTTGACCCGGTTTGCTTGTGAATAGGCCCACTGGGCATCTGCCCAGCTTTGTAACTCATCTTCATTGGCCTGTGGATGGATGAGCCGGTAACTGTCCAGCCCGATGACTGCTGCTAAATCACTGCTGTTAATATTACCAGTGCTGGTTAAGCCGGGATCTTCAGCATCCATTTCAATCAGCTCCTGATTGGCGGCATCCCAGCTCACGCTTTTTACGGCACTGTATTGATGCCGTGAATCCAATTGCAGATCCATCTCCAATATGGTTGCGCCATATTGCAATGTCACTACGGGACTGCTGTTTACTCCTGGTGCTTTAACTGCAATCTCATCCTCTTTTGTCAATATGGCTAAACCGTTTGCCTGAGCGCGCAGCAGACAAAAATCCCAGTCTGTAGCATGGTATTGCACCAGCTGTTTATGGGTGACTGAACTTGATGTCACATCGGCAGTTATGCCTGCGGTGTCAAAAATGGTGCTTATGACATCGCTATCGGTTTGTTCAAAAAAGTAAGCGCTCTTGCGACCGACTGTCATCTTAACCGCTTTATGTTTGCAGGTTATTATCAATTGTGCAGCGCTATTGCTGCGCACCTTTAATTCATGGCGATCTACTATCCCTTTAAACAGGATGTCAGGTTAACTGGATGAGCCGGCTGATATTTCAATTTCTGCACCAGGGACAAAGTGGTCAGAATTGGAGAGTGGAAAATCACTGGTGGAGGCGGAACCGTCTTGATATACCAAGCGTGCGGTAGCAATACGATTAATGGTGGTATTAATCGACACTGATAACAGGTGTTGACTGCGTGGTACCTCCTCGCCGTCCACCTTAATCGTAAATTCCCTATGCTCTGCCGGGATGGGTAAACTTCTTGTCTGAGTAATGGCTATTTCTCCAGTGGGGGAAAAAATATTTTTTGTCCAGGCTTTAAACGACGAAAATCATCAAGCCCATTTGCTTTTGCTACATCCAAATAGTAGCTGGTATCACCGTAGATTCGATAACACATCAGTGGCAGTGAATCTCCCGCCTGTACCATGCGAACATGAGTCAGATCGGGCGACTCATCCTGCGCCAATGCCACGCGGGTCTCATCATCTGAGGTTTCGCTAAAGTTTGCTGTAATCAGTGCGCGCAGAGGGATGCCGCTGGGTTTAAATAACTTGTAAGCTATGGATGCTGATTTCAAGACGCAGCGTTTAACCTGTAGGGTTCCCCATACCACTTTCAGGTAATTTGGGCGATGGATATTGCCATTGTATCCGGTGACTGTTTGAAACTGTTCGATTCGCTCTTGCACATCAATGGCTGTACCATTTGCGCCGGTGCCATCAATAAAAAATGTTAATGACAGATCACCGGGTTTAACTTTACTGAACTCCATGCGGCTGCCAGTGGTGCCTGACCCTTGTGAACTTTCATACTCCATTTCATAGGCAATGGTTAATTCATGGGGGTTCACATAAGCTTCAAATTCACCGATTGGTTCATCGGAGTAGTCTGGTTGCTCATGGCCGCGAATAACTAACTTTTCTAGTTCACCTGTATATGACATTACTGCATCTCGACTCTTGATCAGCTTATTGGATTGTAAATTCAGCGCTCTTTTTTCTGCTCCAAAATCTCTAACACTCGCTCGACACATTCAGTGATTAGCAGCTGTTTTTCATCATTTGATTGCGTTCCCGCCGTGTTGCTCCCCGTGGTTTGGTTATTTACTTCAACTGAGATAACCACCTCATCCACTATTATCGGCATGGCTTACCCCTTATCCACGTTAAAGTATTGATAAAAAAATTGCAGTGTTTCCACCACCACAGAGTTGCTTTTTGCTGATAGGTCACTGATGCTCCACTTGGTTGGATAGGCATTAATAACATGCCAGGTCATCAGCGGTTGGTGCTCTTGATTGAGTAACTTAATGTCGATATTTTTTGGCGTGATTTTAAAATCCTCGATGCACTCCTGCACCCAGGTCACGATACCGGAGTTGGGTAATAAGCCTCTTTTCAGCACCAGTTCAGGATGCTTGGCACGGGTTGGGTATTTTTGTAAGAAACGGTTTTGACCACCTTCGGCAATCTCTTCAGTGGCCATCTCTATGCTGAGACCACTGACATCAGTAAACCGCACATCATGGTCAATAGCCTTTTCCAAATCCAAGACCTCTACCTTGAAATGAAAGCCTACTGGTGGATAATAATTTGCCATAGCGCGTCTCTTGCTTGTTTAAAGTGTTACTCGTTTTGGATCTCTAATCCCTCGTGAGCCAGCTCGATGGACTCAATAGCCACTTCATTGCCTGATGCCTTCAGGCTTGGCCCCTCGATCTTGACTGGAAATGCATTATGTATTTTCCAAACCATCACAGGTGCGTGCTCTTCATTTAAAAGGCTGATTACCATGTCGCGCCGCTCAATGGTGTTGAGCTTGATGGTGTTAAGCCATTTAAAAAAGTCATTATCACTCTTGATAATGCCGCGCTTCAGGGTGACATTGCTGTATTTCTGCAGGCCG
Source organism: Gammaproteobacteria bacterium (assembly GCA_024275295.1). Classification (GTDB taxonomy): domain Bacteria; phylum Pseudomonadota; class Gammaproteobacteria; order Chromatiales; family Chromatiaceae; genus WFXD01. The sequence goes on from JAJRZI010000132.1 coordinate 8,354, forward strand.
GGCATTTTTATTGAAGAGTATTCAGGAAAAGAACCGTCGCGATATTCAATTGCCTGGTTCTCCTGCGTCAACCCGGATACCTCGGAAAAACCTACACGTTCGCCGCCCCAGTCAACAATGAAGTGAAATGCGGGTAATGGGTATTTTTCTGGCATGATATAAGCTCCTTAACAATCTGTTTTATTGGCAACTGTGGATGCAGGCTGCGGCTAGGATGTCTGTAACATATGTGAGAATTTTAGAATAATAAACTCAGCAGGACGTACTGCCGCCATGCCAATTTCAACATTCATCCGCCCTTCTAAAATATCTTGGGAATCCATTGTTGTTCCCAAACCACAACGAACAAAAAATGCCTCTTTTGGAGTGGCTCCGGCTAAAGCACCCTCGCGCCACTTTTGTAATAAATAGGCTTCAATCATGCCGCGTACCTTTACCCAGGTATTGGCATCGTTAGGTTCAAACACAGCCCAGTAGCTCGATTTTTTTACCGACTCTTCAACCATATTGAAAAACCGGCGCACAGGCACATAACGCCATTCATTGTCATTGCCTGCCAAAGTCCGCGCGCCCCATACCAGTGTGCCCTTGCCCATAAATGAGCGTACAGCATTGATTGATTTGCCGCTGGTGGCATCTACATTCAAACCGTCTTGTATGGCGTTATCAATTTTAACCGTCGGCTCTATCACATCAGCAAGACTGACATTGGCAGGTGCCTTCCAGACGCCGCGGTTTTTATCGGTGGTTGCATATACACCGGCTACAGCCGCCGATGGTGGCAGTGTGATAAAGTGTTCTTTGATCTTTGATTTAACAAAGTTATACAGTGCTGTATTAGTGGATTTAAAGGTGGTCAGATCTGCTGCTGGGTCTGCGCCGTAGGTGACATCCACATTGGTTTCGGTACTGTTTACGAAAAAGTTTAATGTGGTTTTTACAAAAGGATAATAGGCTGCGCCGTACTTGAGGTAGTTGTTGCCAAAATAGCCTCGTGCTGTAGCTAGTGCTGTGGTATCCAAACTGCTGTTGCCACCATGAATGTCAAAAATTGCAAACCGGTCTTGCAGGGTGTTGCACTGTAAGAGCACTGCTTGTACCAATGTTTGATACTCGGTAGCGCCAAGCTTAACAGCCTCAGGAATAACGATCAGGGTGGGTTCATCCTCACTCTTTACCGCATTCAAGCCATCTTGCAGACCATAAGCTGTGGTGGGGTCTGAGCCTGTATCACCCTCAAGATCAATAACAGCCGGAGTCTGATAGGTGCCAGTTGATACGATATAGCATTGTCCACCGCCGTTATCAAAAAACAGTTTCATGCTGTAGTAGAGTTGATAACTTAATGTGGGTTCGGTAAATGAGCTTACGCTGAGTCCGCCTCCAGTGGCGTAAGTGACGGTTAGTGCGATGGCATCGTCACCTTTTGGGCCGCCGTAGTACTGCTCGTACTCTTTTAGCGAATAGATCTTTGTCGGTTTCAGTATTAGATCATTGGCAATGTTTTTCTGTGCCTTTTCGGTATAGCCAATAAATGCGGGCACTGCAGTTTCCACCTCTGCAACTGAAGGGGGAAAAACAGATATTTCCTCTATATACACATCCGGGGTTTTGTATGTAGCCATTGGGTGGTCTCCTAAGGTTTCGCCACATGGATAATTAGATCAGCTTGGGCCTTGTCGATACTTGGTGCAGGTAAATCGGAAACTAATATGTCGCCATTGCGACTCAATTGAATTCTTTTACGTGCCTTCTCTTGTCGGCTTACTGTTGTTGTGGATTTAAACAGAGCGATTTTGTCATCGCCTCCGCTCAATAATGTTGCGGGGATCTCAGCAGAAGTGAATGCTGTTGATGCAACACGGGTAAAATCGATTTGAGGGCGTGACTCTTCTGCATAGCCAGTGTCGGTCACGGTAATGGAGTTAAACTCAGCATTGCTATAGTTTTTGGCAATTACATAATATTTAAGGATCTCTTGCTGGCTGGAAAAATTGATAGAAAAATGAGGCGGAGTGGCATAGAAACTATTGTCCAGGTTGATCTCTACTATCCCGAAGATGCCCTGCTTGAGCAGTTCAGATTCATAATAGTAATCGGTCTCCTGGGTAGTGGCAGTGTAGGTTTCTGTTACCTTATAGAAACCCTGTGGCAGCTTGCCTATGTCAGGCAGAGTATTTAAATCAAAGCTCACTGAACTTCGGTTATGACTTGCCTCTATAAGCAAATTTGTTAAAACAGTGCCATTGTCGTCTTTAAGGGTAATGGTGACCGGGCGAGCGCTATCACTAATACTGTGCGTGATGATTGTGCCTGTATGTGTGACGGTGTGAACAGGGTCTATCGCTGTGGCAGAGGCAATATTACGATACAGTGCGGTTCTGCCGGCCAAATCAAAATTACTGTAGTTATTAAAGTAGGGGTTTAATAGCTTTAAGCCAAGGCGCAACCGGCCGCCGCCGAGTGGATTCAGGGCAAGGCCATTTGAGTCGGCTTCATATAAGCAATAAAAGACTCCCTCCTGAATACGATACAGCAGTTTGCCATTGTTTAATGACTGGCGTGTTGTTTGTGGGATTAAAAATTTAAAATCCTGACAATTGGCCGTATAAAAATCGTGGTCAATTGATAGTGTAAACAGGTTTTTAAACTGTGTGCTCAACTCGCTATTCCTTTTTCTGATTAGTGATATTAAACACTGCCGACTTCTGTATTGATGTGACGAATTGGGGGCCGTACTTCACTTTGCGCTTCATCCTGTATGCTGACTACCCGCACCCTGTATATCACTGAGGGCAGTTGTTTGGCGCCAATGTAAGCCCATATTTGGTTTAACTGATCGTAGTTTAAAGGCTGTAAATCAACGACCAAGCGTTCCAGCTTTTCATCCATTGCCGAGTATTGAGTGGGTACAAAAAGACGATGGGACTGAAAGTAGGTCAGGATAAGTGAGATGTACTTTAGGGCCTGATCATAATGTTTATAGTTGGCTGCAAATATGATAGAGATATTTAGACTCAGTGCAGGTGCCAATATGGCGTGTTGTCCATTTATATAGGTGGCTTGAGGTAGTTGATTTTTTACTGAACTCTCTTCTTCAATATTAATGATGTAGATGCCAATGGAGTCATCCTTGATGGCGTATTTGCCGTTTTCATCAACAATAGCTGAAAGTGCCACTGTCTCTTCGATTACCCCTGTGCGGGCGCGCAAATACCCGTTAACTTCATCAGCAAAAAACTTGAGCACAGAGTCTAACATTAATGTAACAATTCCTTCTGATGGCTGATTTTTAAATACATGAAATACTACTGATGATCTATCCAGTAACGCTCTTCAATTCGCGCTGCCTATTTCAATAAAATTATTGTTGAAATAGAAAATACATCATAACGACAGATACTAGATTACTCCTGTTAAAAGCAAGTTGCACTAGTTTGTGATGAATTTATTTAGGGTTATCCCACAAATAATTAATGGATATTAAGATGGTGGATGTAAGGCCGGTGAGGGTGGTTATTTTTCCAGTACTCTCTCCCATGGCAGTGTAAAGGCGGTGGTGATGGAGCCTGACCCCTCACTTACCCGGATGCCAAATGCCTGCGCCATATAGCGCTCGGACAATACCTCGGTGGGTGTGCCATTGGCAAGTTCACTGCCGTGAGATAGTAGTTGTAGCCGATGACAGTAGTGGGCGGCTAAGCGCAGATCATGCAGCACTACCGCCACGGCTCCCCCCTGGTTACAGAACTGTTTGAGCAGGGTCATCATCTCCAGCTGATGAGTCAGATCCAATGCGGCTACAGGTTCGTCGGCCAGCAGGATTTCAGGTTCAGCCGCCAGGGCGCGGGCCAGCAGTACGCGGGCACGCTCGCCGCCCGAGAGGGTGTCGAACTGCCGCTGCTCAAAATCTCTGAGATCGGTTTGTGCCATGACCCGTTGGATGATCTGCTTGTCGTTGTCTCCTGGTTTTTGCCAGTCGGAGAGGTGAGGCAGGCGGCCAAGTGCCACAATACGTTCCACACTCATTGGCCAGTGGGCAGTTCCGCTCTGGGCCAGATAGGCTATCTTTCGGGCACGTAGCTGGGGGGATAGTTTGGTATAGGGGAGATCATCCAGAGTGATGGCGCCGCTGTTGGGTTTGAGCAGACCTGCCAACAGGCGTAACAGGGTGGTTTTGCCTGCACCGTTGGGGCCGATCAGCCCCAGCATCTCACCGCGTTGTAGATTGAATGAGAGTGACTGCAGAATCTGCTGCCAACCCAGTGTGACAGATAGCCGCTCGGCATGCAGTTGCTTCATAGCATATACCGCCTGCTTTTGATGATCAGGTAGAGAAAGAAGGGAGCGCCAACCAGGGAGGTGAGTACGCCAACCTTGATATCAGTGCCAGCAGGAAAGAGCCGGACACAGATGTCGGCAGCCAGTAGCAGTATGGCACCACCGACAGCGCTGGCCAGTAGCAGTCGGGAGGGTTGGTGGTTGACCAGTGGGCGCAGCAGATGGGGCACAACCAGCCCGATAAAGCCGATGGAGCCGGTGATGGAGATGGCAGAGCCCACGGCCAGGGCGATGGCAATGAAGATGCGCCAGCGTAACCGGGGCAGGCTGAAGCCCATGGTGGTGGCTGTCTCTTCGCCCAGGGTCAGGGCATCCAGTGAGCGGCCGGTGCCGATGAGCAGAAACCAGCCGAGCAGGATACCCGGCAGCATGATCTGGAAGTCAGCCATGCTGTGATTGGCGATCGAGCCCATCATCCAGAGTACGATCTCTCTCACGGCATAGGGGCTGGGGGCCAGATTGAGCAGCAGGGAGATCAGCGCCAGTGCCATGGCATTAATGGCCACGCCGGCCAGTATCAGGGTCAGGGAGCCGGCATCGCGCCCAGCCAGCAGATAGACCAGCAGGGTGGCGATCAGCGCGCCGAGAATACCGCCCATGGGCAGCGCCATCGGTAGCAGGCTGGCCAACCCAAAATAGAGCATGCAGACAGCGCCCAGTGCGGCGCCGCTGGCACTGCCAATCAGGCCGGGACTGGCCAGCGGGTTGCGCAGCAGCCCCTGCATGGCGGCGCCGCAAAGACCGAGGGTGGCGCCGGTGATGAGTGCAATCAGGGTGCGTGGCAGGCGAACCTCTGAGAGGATCAGGGCGATGACGGATGGGGTATCCAACAGGGTGTCATGTGCCGCCTGAAACAGCGGGATGGGGCTGGAGCCGATGAAGAGTGATAGCAGGAACAGCGCCGCCAGTATCAGGCTCAGTCCACCGATAAGCTGTTTTTGACTGAGCGCCAGGGGCTGCTTCACTTTGGCAGGCTCCGGTGCAGTTGCTCTACGGCATCGGCAATCATTGGGCCGCCGCAGATCCATAATTTATAGTCGATCTCAATCATCTCCCTTCCAGCAGTCACCCGCTTGAGTGCCGGGTGTGAGAGCTGATGTTGAGCCAGAGATTGAGAGCCAGGGGCATAGGGGGATGTGAAGAGCTGCTCTGGTTCTGCCAGCAGCAGGGCTTCAATATCGATGGCTCGGTATCCCTGGATGCCCAGTTCTGCCGCCAGATTTCTCCAACCGGCCAGCTGCAGGGCGGCATTCTGCAGGGTGTTTTTTCCACTGGTGTAGCCGTTGGGTTGATAGAAGAGGGCCCTGGGGCGCAGTGCTGGCTGCTGTCGGGTGATCTGCTCAAGCCGCCGGTTCATCTGTTTGATGAGTTGTTGGCCACGTGCCTCCTGCCCAAGCAGTTGAGCCATCTGTTTGATATTGCTGCGAATCCCGTCGATGCTGGAGGGGAGTGGAAAGGTCTCCACTTGATAGCCCAGTTTTCGCATCAGCTGGATCAGCGCCCGGTCAGAGTATTCACTGGCTAAAATGAGGTCGGGTTTAAGGCTTAACAGCTCTTCAGGCTTTGTGTGGTTGACCGGGTACTGTTGTGCCTGCTCAGCCATGAAGGAGCTGCCGGGTTCCAGGGCAAGGTAGCTGATGGAGCTGATCTGTGCAGGATCGGCCAGCATCAGCAACAGCTGGTCGGTACAGAGGTTGATGGAGACCACATGGGCAGGCTGTTCAGCACTCTGGCTGGAGAGTGGATAGAGGAACAGCAATAAGGTGATGAAGAGTTGCTTGCTCATAGGTTCTCTGTTCGGAAGCGGGATTTTTGTCCTGTAGTCTGTGAAACTGCGGGACTAAAGCCCCGCTTCCGAATCCTATCACTTTGATTGATAGGCAATGGTGATAAAGAGTGTCCTGTTATCGGTGTTGTAGCCTCTGATGGTTTCATATTCCTTGTTTAACAGGTTCCTGATCTCACTCCGGATCTGCCAGTTTGCGGTGAGCTGGTGGCTTGCGCGCAGATCCACAGTGCCAAATCCAGCGACCCGTTGGTTGTTCTGGGTGTCATTGAAGCTGTGACTGCGTGCCTGTAGTGTTGCGCCAATATTACTCTTTCCAAAGCTGCGGTTGATATCAACCCGCAGGGTTCTTTTATGACGGCGCACCAGCAGCTTATCCGTTTGGGTATCACGTGGATCGAGCAGGGTCAGGTTGCCTGCAATGTCCCAGCCTGCCAGTGCAGTGTTGATGCTGGCCTCAATGCCTTTAATGCGTGCCTTGTTGGTGTTTTGAGGTTGATAGGTCCAGGGGGCGATCTCTACCCAGTTAATCAGGTCTTTGATATCTGTTCGAAAGAGATTCAGGTTCCAGTGTCCCCACCCCTGTTTGCCTTTCAGCCCCAGCTCTATACTTTTGGACTTTTCGGGGGAGAGATTGGGGTTGCCATTGGAACCCCAGGGATCTTGATAATAGAGGTCGTTAAAGGTAGGTGCTTTAAAGGCGGTACCATAAGAGACGTTGAGCTGGAGGCTGCTTGAAAGATTATATCCCCAGGCAATATTCCCTGTGTTGCTGTTTTCGAAGGCATCACTGTCATCATGTCTGAGTGCGAGAGTGAAATTATTGGCTCCCATGGTTCTCTGGTATTGGATAAAGGTGCCGGTATTATCTCGCCTATCCTCACTGTAGCTGCTGCTGCCATCCACCTTGTCGCGCAGAAAGTCCATCCCCAGGGTCAGGATACTCTCATCACTGATGAAGAAGTTATTTTGCCAAGAGACCTGGCGCCGTTCTGTATCAAAAAAGGAGCTGCGGCTGCCGTTGGTGAAATTGGTGGATTCATCCTTGGTTTCGCCCAGTGAGAGTGATAGATCCCACCACTGCGTGGGTGAGTATTCAAGCTTGCCGCTGACAGATTGCTGCAAAAAATCTGTGCTGTAGTCATGGGTGGGGCCCCAGGCACTGTCGTATTCGCTGTTGCCGTCGGCATGCAGGATGTTGACCCCCAGTTTTAGGTCATTAGAGAAGCGATGGCTAAGCTGGGCGGTAAAGGACTGATTTTTATAGCCATCTTTGTCCGGGTTGTTACCCTTGAGGGTGCTGAAACCATCGGATTTAAGTTGGGAGATGTGCAGGCTATAGTCTGTATTGTTGTGCGCTCCCGAGATACCCAGTGTGCTGCTGGTGGTGTTGTGTGAGCCGTAACCGGCCTCGGCATCGATCTGTGTGCCTTGCTGCCCTTTACGGGTGAAGATCTGGATAACGCCGCCAATGGCATCTGCACCGTAGAGATGTGAGAGTGGCCCACGGACGATCTCTATACGTTCAACGTGTTGCAGTGGCAGATGTTGAAAAGCAGTCTCTCCCAAGGTGGCAGAACCCATTCGGATGCCATCAATCAATACCAGGACATGACCTGATCCGGTGCCGCGCAGGCGGATGCTGGCGGACTTGCCGAGTCCGCCATTGCTGCTGATGGTGAGACCGGGCAGGCCGTCCAGCAGTTCAACCAGATCATGATCCTGTAGCCTGTCAATATCATCCCGGGTGATTACAGTGACGGCGGCCAGGGTCTCATCAACGGTTTGTGCCATGCGGGTTGCGGTGACATTGATAGCATCCAGCTCGGTCATGGCGCTGGCGGATGAGTAGGGCAGCGCCAGGGCAATGGCGGCGGTAAGGAGTTGAGTGGGTTTCAGGGTGTTAAATCGGGTTGGGATTTTCATAGCGGATTCTCTCCGTCAGGCATTAATGAATCAGGGCGGAGAGAGGGATGCTGTTTGAGGGTGAGTGGACACAGTTTGTCCACCCAATGGACTGCAAACAAGCACGGGCCTCTTACTGCCCACTTGAATGCGTCAGAAACGGATGACCGCTCCACGGAATACCCCGTTCGGTGGAATAACGACGCTGGAAAGGCAGGTTTCCTGACTTGCAGATCGACATCCGGCACAGCCTTCCCAATCTTTTGATCAGTGGCGTTTGTGTAACCGGACTACTTGCTTACAGTTGCGGGGACAGTCAAGGACTTGCGGCGAGCCGCTGCACCTTGTTCCCTTTTAACCCTGACGGGCACCTTTCCGAGGCGCCTATTCTATCCAAAGATGAGTTTTAGACAAGACTAATTTTGGTACAAGTTGGATTGGGGCAAGATTAAACGATGCGGACTGGATCACCGTTTTTATCGAATATCAGGTAGCCAGACATATCGCCACCAAACTGTATTGCCTGAACCATATTCTTGAGTGCGTCGTCAATCTCTGCCTTGCTGGGTG
>JAJRZI010000016.1 GCA_024275295.1 Gammaproteobacteria bacterium
AGACGGCACAGTGCGGTGACCAGTGCGCTCTTGCCTGCATCGGAGGTGGTGCCTTGAACCATCAGGGTGCTCATGCGCTGCAGCTCTCCTGAAGGATCTGTTGCAGGGCAACCTCTAATCGCTGCAACCCGGTCTGATCGGCATGCAAGCCAAAACGCAGGCTGGATGGGTCACAGAAGTGGCGGGTGAGAATCCCCTGTTTGGCCAGTCGGTGGTGGATCTCCGTTGTCTCCGGTGTGGTGACCCAGTGGAAGAGTGTTGCGCTGCCTGTTGGACTCAGTCCCACGGATTGAAGCAGTTGAGCAAGCTGCTGTGCCTGCTGTGGCAGCTTTTGGCGGGTCTGTTGCTGCCATGGGTGATCGCGCAAGGCCTGACTGGCAACCCAGCGGGAGGGGCTGGAGACCGCCCAGGGCCCCAGTTGCTCATGCAGTTGCTGCAGTAGGGCGGGTTCCGCCAATACAAAGCCCACCCGGATGCCCGCCAGACCAAAGAATTTGCCCAGGTAACGCAGCACAATGAGGCCGGGCAGCCCTGCCTCTGAGGCGAGAGAGTGCTGTGGTGTGCAGTCGATGAAGGCCTCGTCGATGATCAGCCAGCCGCCACGTCTGGCCAATTGCTGTCGCCAGGTCAGCAGCTGCTCTCGTTCAAAACAGCAGCCTGTGGGGTTGTTGGGGTTGATCAATAGCAGTACATCCAGCTCATTGATGTGCTGGTCAATATTGCATGAAGTAAGTGTTTGCACACTGTGTCCGGCCCGTAACCAGGCGGCTGCATGCTCAGTGTAGCCAGGTGTGATGAGGCCAACCCGGCAGGCAGGCCTTAGCTTTGGAAGCGTCTGGATTGCCGCCTGTGATCCGGCAACAGGCAGCAGGGAGGTGGCTTGGTAGTAGTCGCGTGCTGCAGTGACCAGCCCATCCTCATCTTCTGGCAGGCGTTGCCAGATGGCAGCAGGGATGGTGGGAACCGGCCAGCCGTTGGGGTTGATGCCGGTGGAGAGGTCGAGCCACTGTTCCAGCGGGATGCCATACCGGTTGGCCGCTGCCCGTAGTTTGCCGCCATGTTCAAGCAAGGAGCCAGTCTCCCATCACAATCACCGCTGTCCACAACAGCAGGCTGTTGCGTACCAGCGTTATGGCTCTTTCGATATCTTCTCTATCCGGTGCTTCCCCGCTGCCCAGGGTTGGGCGTTGGTGAGTTGTGCCGTGATAGGTGGCATGGCCACCCAGCTGAATACCCAGCGCCCCAGCCCCTGCGGCCATTACTGGCCCGGCATTGGGGCTATCCCACTGTTTGGCCTGTGTGGACCAGCAATGCAGGGACTGCTGAAAGGAGCCCACTGTGGCATAGCTGAAGGCGGTGAGCCGGGCGGGCGCCCAGTTGAGCAGATCATCCAGCCGGGCCACCGCCCAGCCAAAGTGCTGAAAGCGGGCATTGCGGTAGCCCCACATGGCATCCAGGGTATTGACCAGCCGGTAGCCGACCACGCCAGGTGCTCCAGCGATCAGGAACCAGAAGAGGGTGCCGAAGATGGCATCACTGCCGTTTTCCAGCACCGATTCAACCGTGGCGCGGGATATATCCGAGGGCTGCATCTTGCTGGTTTCACGGCTTACAATCCAGCTGACCCGTTGGCGTGAGAGTGCCAGATCCTGAGCCTGCAGTGCGCTGATGATCTGTCGGGCATGCTCTATCAGGCTGCGACCACCCAGAGCCAGGTAGAGTAGCAGCAGGCCAATGATGGGGGTGAGCTGATCCAACAGGTGGGCGATCAGGATAAGGGGTAAAACCAGTAGCAGCAGTGCCGCCAACCCGCGGAGGCGGGTGCTTCCCTCTGGTCGGTTGAGCTGTGATTCCAGCCACTCTGCCAGCTTGCCAAAGCCAACCAGAGGGTGCCAGCGGCGTGGTTCTCCCAGCAGGATATCCAGCAGCAGGGCGCCCAGAATGATCCAGACCGTGGTCATCGGTTACCAGCGGTCATTGTGGATCAGCTCTTCTATCGGCAGGCGCGGCAACCAGCCTGCCTTCTCCAGTTCGGGCCTGTCGTGGAAGTGGCTGACCTGTCCGATACAGAGGTAGGCAATGGGTACTACAAATTTTGGGATGCCCAGGATCTCTTTTAGTCTTTTGTGGTGGATGATGCTGACCCAGCCGACACCGAGGTTTTCGGCGCGGGCTGCCAGCCAGAGGTTCTGTACGGCGCAGACTGAGCTGTAGAGATCCATCTCCTGATTGGCTGTGCGGCCGATGACCGCCTTACCTGTCCGTTTGCGGTCGCAGGTGATGGTGATGCCGAGTGGGGCCTCCATGATTCCTTCCAGTTTGAATGAGCGGTACTGGCTCTGTTGCGCTCCTTCGAACATCTCTGCAGCTTCATTGTGGGCTACCTCAAAGGCATCTTTGATCTGCTGGCGGATGGCCTGATCCTGTACAACGATGAAATCCCATGGCTGCATGAAGCCAACACTTGGAGCGTGGTGGGCTGCGTTTAATATCCGCTTCAACACCTCATCGGGGACAGGGTTGGGCAGGAATTCCCCTCGGGTATCACGGCGGTTGTAGATGGTTTTGTAGACGCCATCGCGCTCGGCTGGGGTGATCTCAATTAATTTGGTTTTCATATCCATGGCTAAAATTCAGTGCCTTGCTGGGCTTTGGTGCCTTGCTCAAAGGCGTGCTTGACCATCTTCATCTCGGTGACGGTATCTGCCGCATCAATCACCTCTTGCGGGGCGTTACGACCCGTGAGTATCAGATGCAGCCAGGGTGGTTTTTCCTGTCGGATGAAGTCGGCAATCTCTCTGCCGCTGAGCCAGTCGTAGCCACAGCAGTAGTTGATCTCATCCAGTATGACCATGTCGAACTCTTCAGAGAGTATCTTCTGCTGGCTGAATGCCCAGGCCTCGCGGCAGCTCTTTCGATCCTGTTCCGGGTCTTTGGTGTTCCAGGTAAAACCGTCGCCAAGCACATGCCATTCGATATTGTCGAACTGCTTGGCGGCTTCTTGCTCACCTGTTTTCCAGTTGCCTTTTATGAATTGGATGACGCAGACCTTCATGCCTGAACCGGCGGCACGGAAGACCATGCCGAAGGCGCTGGAGGATTTGCCCTTGCCATCACCAGTGTGAACCAGGGTGATGCCGGTGCGTCTGTTGCGACTTTTCATGTTGTTGTAATCCTCCGGCTGTGTGCGAGAGGATCAAGGGGGCAGGCTATCGGTTCACGAAGGAGCTGTAGCGTCATACCCTTTTATCGCCCTCCGCGATGACTAGGAACTGATTCTACAGGCCGGTCTCCGGACTCATGAGTGGAAGTTTGTGCTTCCTCCATTTGCGCCTTCCCACACCGAAGTGCAGTGGCTGATGCAAATGGATGACTCATCTACCGTTGCGGGGGCAGTGCCGGCATTTGACCGGCTTCCTGAAACCTGTAAATTAGCGAGTCAGAATAGGGAACGGCTTGGGGTGCGTCAAGGTTTTATATTTCCCAAGATCCGCAATCAATCGTGGATCTTGGGATTTGATACAGAGACCAAACTGTAGCTATGATGTGTGCGTAAGGTGTAAAGAAACTCTCTTATGGATCAATTTTGGAGATGGAACAATGGATGTCTTTATAGGTAATCTGCCTGCATCAATCTCATTTAATGAGATTCGGGTGCTGCATGGCAACTGGGATTTTGATGTGCCTGTTAAGCGTGTTGATGGCCAGGACAGGCATGGAAATGAATTCCACTATTTTTTAGCCCAGTTCTCTCCAAAAGAGGAGGCGGATGCAGAGCGGCTGATTCAGGAGATGGCAGGTGTGTCATGCTATGGGCAGGTGCTGGATGTGCGTGAATTTATTCACCGTACCTATAGTAATGAGCGGCGGGCGCTCAATTGGCGTAAAAAAACCTGGAATCAACCTGAGCGCCGGGTAGCAGAGCGCCGCAAGAGCAAACATTAGCGGTGCTACTTGCGCTGTTGCTGCATAACGGGTGCGGTATCCGGGCGGATGCCACGCCAGAGGTAGAATGACTCGGCAGCTTGTTCTACCAGCATGCCCAATCCATCGATCACCTTGGCGGCACCCTGGGTTAGGCCCCAGCGCATGAATGCAGTGGGTTTGTCGCTATACATCATGTCGTAGCACCACCCCTCACTTTCCAGCAGGTTATCCGGGATCTCAGGAACCTGGTCGGTAAGACCCGCAGCTGTAGCATTGATAATAAGGTTAAACTTTTTACCCGTAAGATCGCTGAAGCCACAGCCCTCAACTGGCCCGAGTGTTGCCAGGTCTGAAGCCAGTGCTGTTGCTTTGGATGCGGTGCGGTTTGCGATAACGATCTGCTCAGGATGGGTCTCCAATAGTGGCCGCAGAACCCCACGGGCAGCGCCACCTGCTCCCAGCAGAAGGATGCGAGCGCCAGCCAGTGTTGCACCCTGGTTCTCCTGCAGATCCCGGACAAGACCAATGCCGTCGGTGTTATCGCCACGCAAGCGGCCATCTTTCAGTTGGATGATGGTGTTTACCGCCTGGGCTGATGCTGCGCGGGGGCTGAGTTCATCGACCAGCTGCCAAGCATCCTCTTTGAAAGGGACGGTGATATTCAGGCCTTTGCCGCCTGCCTTTAAAAAGTCGGTCACATTTTCTGCAAAGTGGCCTGGCTCGCCCAGTAGACGACTGTATTCCAGCTGCTCTCCCGTCTGTTCTGCAAAGGCATGATGAATCAGGGGTGACTTGCTGTGCTCAATGGGATTGCCAATGACGGCGTAACGATCAATGCAGTTATTCATGGCCAGCAGATTAATCCTGCAGCCACTGTGCAGCGCGTTTGGCAAAATAGGTGAGGATGCCGTCAGCGCCTGCCCGCTTGATGCAGAGCAGTGATTCCAGAACCACTGCCTCTTCATTCAGCCATCCCTGCTGGGTGGCGGCCATTAACATGCTGTATTCACCGCTCACCTGGTAGACAAAGGTGGGGGCGCCAAACTCACTCTTTACCCGGCGCACAATATCTAGGTAGGGCATGCCGGGCTTGACCATCACCATGTCGGCACCCTCTTCCAGATCAAGAGCAACCTCGCGCAGTGCCTCATCGGTGTTGGCGGGGTCCATCTGATAGGTGTATTTATTGCCGGCACCCAGATTTGCAGCAGAGCCTACAGCATCCCGGAAGGGGCCGTAGAAGCTGGAGGCATATTTGGCAGAGTAGGCCAGGATGCGGGTGTGGATGTGGCCTGCTGCCTCTAAAGCCTCACGAGCTGCACCGATGCGGCCATCCATCATATCGGATGGGGCGACAATATCGGCACCTGCGGCGGCGTGGGATACAGCCTGCTTGACCAGCACCTCTACCGTTTCGTCATTCATCACATAGCCGTTGCTGTCGATGAGCCCATCCTGGCCATGGGTGGTGAAGGGGTCAAGTGCGACATCGGTAATTACTCCCAGTTCGGGTATGGCCTCTTTTAGTGCGCGAACAGCGCGTTGGGCCAGACCATCGGGGTTGAATGCTTCGCAGGCGTCTTCTGATTTGGCAGATTGTGGCGTGACGGGGAAGAGCGCCATGGCGGGGATGCCCAGTGCATGAGCTTGGCGAGCCTCTTCAACCAGCAGGTCGATGCTGAGTCGCTCTACCCCTGGCATTGAGGTGATGGGTTCGCGGTTGCCTTGCCCTTCAAGTACAAATACGGGGTAGATGAAATCTGCAGGGGTCAGCTCGGTTTCACGCATCAGGCGGCGGGAAAAATCATCCCGGCGCATACGGCGCATACGAGTGATGGGAAAATGAGCATTTTTTTGGTGCATGGATTTCAGCCTCGGAGTAATTGTGGTTTTTGCTGCTAATCGGTCATTCTGATCGGTTTGTGGTTGGATGCTATCCAATCAGGTGAGATAATTCCTACAGATATCTCGTGTGTATACGATACCTCAGCAGCGGGATTTGCGCCAAACTGTTCGTC
>JAJRZI010000133.1 GCA_024275295.1 Gammaproteobacteria bacterium
AAAGAGCGTGCTGAAAATCATGACTTGCCTTTGCCCGTCAACAGAGGAAAGCTGGGGTCTTTGCTTTATATTTATACCAACGGTGAACTTTATACAGGTGGTACTCCCGAGAAAGAAGTTGATGCTGCAGAAGTCTTTATGGAACGCATAATAAGTTTAGCTAAAAAAGGTCAACTTTTGGCTAAACCGTCTTACATCCCTTATGTCTTACGCAGTATCGACGCCCTGATAAAACTACTGCAAACGGCCCCTCGGCCTCTGAATCAGCATGAACAAGGCTTGATTTCTGATTTGAAACAATTGCGACAGCTTTTGGACGAAGGAAAAATAGTACCCCCATTGGGTGCTTATGGACGCACATACCCAAATTTGAATAAATCAGGTAGCACCATTAAAGACATCCCCAATGGAAAAAAATATCTTCGCAGAGTGATCAATTTCATTTTCAACGGCGTCCGTCCTGACACCTGGTTAACTCCCGAAGATGCAGACAGAGAAACCCGGGCTTTGTGAGGCGATGTCAGAGGTTGCCCAAATGGATAAAACCCCTCATTGATGCAGCTTTACTTCCAAAGGCTACCGTTTTCCCTCGTCACAGACTGGAACAGTGATATTTCCAGCCCGGGCTTCATTCCGGGTAGTATTTCTCATTTCATCCATTATTTGCCGAAAAACGCCCGGATTATGGTAATCTTGCGGGCGCTGTTTGGCCATAAAATGCGTTTCCGTCTCCCCTGACAACAACACCCGGGACGCTACACACTGACAAGGACACTCTGATGACAATACGACACCTGCCGACCTGCCTGAGGTTATTCCCGATCCTGCTTCTGGTGATGCTGTTGCTGACAATGCAGGGATGTTTTCACAACAGTAGCGGAGGTGGCACGACAAATAATGCTCCCACCGCCAATAATGTCACTATTACCGATGATAACGGCGATACTGCTGTGGTGGGCGATACGCTTAGCGGCAGTTACACTTATGCTGATGCAGAAGGTGACATTGAGGGAGCAACGACTTTTCGTTGGTTACGTGATGGCATAGCCATTGATGGTGCCACTGCCATTAGCTACACCCTGGTTTCAGACGATATCTCGAACCCGATCACCTTCGAAGTGACTCCGGTTGCAACAACCGGAAGCGCCACAGGCAGTGCGGTCACCTCCAATGCGATGATGGTCGCAAACAACGCCGATCCGGCGGGATATTACAACAATACCGGTGTTGCCAGTGTGGATGATGGTGCAGGCGAGACAATTATGATCAATGATCTGCAAGCAATGGTCAGTGGCAACAGGATTATGATGATGAGTACAGCAAACGGGTTGCTTTATGATGGAACGATCATCATCACTGGCAACCGTTTTACGGCTGATTTCATTATTTACACGGATGGAGAGAACCCGATTAATGCCACAGCCAGTGGCACAATTCTGGAAGAATCAAAAATAGAGGGAACGCTGATTGGTAGTGGTGTTGGGAATGGTATCTTTATGTTGACCTATGCAGAGGCAACGGAACAGCAGGCGGCTAACCTAGATCGGATCGGAGATCGTTTTTGGGACGGAAATACGAGGGAGGGTCCCGATTACGCATTCAATATTAATGCACAGGGGCTGTTAACTCATCGGTTTGCTGCTGGCCTTAATGTGCCTATTTTTGATGGCTGTGAAATCAATGGCACGGTCACTCCTATTAATGGTTCGAGCCTGTATGAGGTTACCGTCACACTGACAAGTTGTGATACTTCTGATGTGAATGCTAGTGCTACAAACAACTACACCGGGTTTGCGGTGAGCCGAACAAATCCCGTTGTCGATGACACTTTGGTGTTAGCACTGTCAAGCGGGACTTATAGTCCAAATGGCGAGTTAACCATAATCCAAATAGCGAATTAATTGGTAGCATGATTACTATGTGTACAAAAAAATAGCATCAGGTGAGCGAAAACATGGCAAAAAAAGCAAGAGATCAACGCAGTGCAGTCAATCGCTGGGTTTATGGCGTTTTTTGCACTGCGCTGTTAAGCAGTAGCATGGTTGTGTCGCTTGCCATTGCCGGGCCGGACGGCGGCCAGGTGGTGGGTGGTAGTGGTTCTATCGCTTCTTCCGGTAATACCACCACCATCAACCAAGCCAGCCAAAACATGGCCATTGACTGGCAAAGTTATAACGTCAATGTCAATGAGCGCGTGC
>JAJRZI010000134.1 GCA_024275295.1 Gammaproteobacteria bacterium
AACAAGGAGCAATATACCTGGAGAAAAGGCCTGCATCTCAGCAGAAAATGTAATTTCCCGAACCAAAATTTTGGAGGCGGGTATCGAACCGACACAGAGTATTTCTGCGTCAGACAGTTAAACCCGACAGACTCCTAGAGTAGGAAAATGGATTGTAGATAATTTTTTTCAGAAATTCACACGGGCTACGGCTACAACCTCCCCTAGCCATTACCGAAGGGCTGAATCCTGCTCCCACCCCCCTCTTTTTGGTTTTCCTACTTTCCGCTCCCCCCTCCTTCTCCCCGCCCTTAATCCATGAAACAGGCAATATAAATCCCGAGTCCTGCTACCAAATTGCTACCAAAACCCCATATAAACAAAAACCGCCATTAAGGCGGTTGCTGTATTAATCTTATATTCAATGAGCTATATGGAGCTGGCGGCAGGAGTCGAACCTGTGACCTGCTGATTACAAATCAGCTGCTCTACCAACTGAGCTACGCCAGCATTGCGAGGTGCGTATTCTATGTAATCCTTTACTCCGTTACAACGGTTGAACAGGATTTTAGCTCAAATTCTTCACTTGGATATGCCTCTTGCAAGGCTAATCTAGACTCTTCAGCAACCGGTGTTTGTTCGGCACTCTGGAACTCAAGCCAGTATTGCTCAATCTTAACGTAACGAGTTATCACCTCCGTGGTCACACCTTTTTTTAGCGCTCGTTTCTGGGCTGCTTCTGCATTGGAAAACCGACTATATAGACCAAGGGATATTGCATTTTTATATTCACCCTTTGGAAACAACCACAGGTCTGAAATGCCCGCTTTTTTTAGCTCTTTCAGTTTCTGTTTGGCTTGTTTATATGACGCCTGTGCAGGACTCATAACCCAATAACCTTTTGCTTCCTTTAGGCTTTTCTTGTACATTACAGCATCAAGGCCAAGCTGTTTTAAATGGCTCAAAAGCCCTTCAATTGAGGCTGCATCTACTATAGGGCCGAGCCTGTAGCAGGCTAATTTAAGAGGTTGCGATTCAACAGCCTCTGCCTGAGGTTCCTGTGCTATCTCAATGATCTGATCCGGCTCGGCCTCTTCTTGAGGTTGCAGCTC
Organism: Gammaproteobacteria bacterium; assembly: GCA_024275295.1. Lineage (GTDB taxonomy): Bacteria > Pseudomonadota > Gammaproteobacteria > Chromatiales > Chromatiaceae > WFXD01. Next base: position 1,092 of record JAJRZI010000134.1, read on the forward strand.
TTTCACCTGCTGCCCACGATGATCTCCATCAGAGTCCTCCTCCACATCCACCACCTCCGTTGTTTCTATTTGGATACCCTGCTCCCGGCTTTGACTCAATTCATCCTCCACTTGTGGGGCTAACCGAACATCCTCATCCACTTCATCTTCAGTGGGAATCCGTTGCTCTGCTTCTGTTTCTGCATGCTCAGGCATTGTCACAATGGAATCTGGTTCTGTTGCCGCCACCATCATTAGATCCCGCACAGCCCCCACCACGATACCGGCTGATTCCTGCACAGGCTTTGAGTCCGGTATTGGTTTAGGTTCCAGCGCTCTTTTTTGTTCTGTGAGCAATCGCAAATCACCCACATCGGCGCGCACACGGGGCTTTGTGCGTTCAACTGCCTGTTCACGTTGGTAGCCCCAGACAAACAGGCCAATATTGACAGCCAGGAGCAGCAGGAACAGGTGCTTCATCAACCTTGGGCTACCTGCGCCAGGCCGCGCATTACAAGTTCAGGATCTATTTCAGCTTCAAGTTTCATAACGGTTTTCAATCGGGGGGCATCGCCTCCCGTCAATATGATCTTTGGCAGCGGCCTCATCTGCAGGGCTACACGTTCCACCAGCGCCGCTGCAGCATGCAGGCTCCCGGCCGCAATAGCACCGGCCGTATCCTGCGCCAGCAGATGGGTATTTTCAGATGCACCAATACGTGAAATTTGGGTGCGATCCAGCATAACCTGGCGCATCATAGCCAAGCCCGGAAGGATCAAGCCGCCCTGATGTTGGCCATCTTCCGTCAGGGTATCGATGGTGATCGCTGTACCGCAGTCCACCACACACACCGGACAACGGTTATTGTTATGCGCCGCAATCAGCGCCAGCCATCGATCAACGCCAAGCTGCTCCGGGCAGGCATAGGCATTTTTTACCCCCCACTGCTGGGTTGAGGCCATCACAACTTCCATTTCAATATTCCATTCACTGGTAATCCATTGCTGCAGTTCATCTTCTACCTGTTGCCCGGCAACATTTGCCACTACCACCTTTTCTGGTTCCTCTGCATGTGACCAGCAGCGATAGGCCAATGCAGCCACCCCATCCGTGCGATAACTCACTCGTTCAAGCGATGACATTTCACCACTTTGCAACCAGACCCACTTTAGATTTGTATTGCCTACATCAACCAATAGGATTCGCATGCTCATCTCCTCGGTTCAAACACAAACTCACTTCACCCGCATAATAGGCCTTTACCTCACCAGCATGTAATAGCAACAGTGCGCCATTTTTATCAATGCCAACATGCTTGCCCTCTATGGTTCGGTTGCCCATACGCAATACTACGGTTTTGTTGTGATACAGATCCTGCTGTTGCCACTCATCCAATAGGGGTGACAATCCATGGCGCTCAAAGCTTTCTAATGTATTCACAAGTTGATGAATCAGCGCTGCTGCCAGCTGATTTCGCCCAACTTGTTTGCCACCAGGGATGCTTGTCAAATCCACCCAGGGTTGATCAATACCACTACCCTGTTGATCCGATAATAGGGTATTAAGCCCAACGCCCAATACCACCTGGCTTGGTCCTTCACTCTCTCCTGTCACCTCCAGCAACAATCCGGCAAGCTTTCGCTCCTGCCATAAGATGTCATTTGGCCACTTAAGGCCAACCTCTGTGACCCCCAGATAGTTAAGCGCACGTACAACAGCCAACCCTGCTGCCAAACTCAGTCCGCTTAATTCTATCGGTGCAAGTGGAAAACGCCATAATAGTGAGAGATAGATATTACTGCCATACGGGGAGTGCCACTCCCGGCCCCGGCGGCCACGACCAGCAGTCTGCAATTCTGCCAGGCAGGCCTGGCCACTGGGCAGATCCGCAGCTGCCTGCAACATCAAATATTCATTGGTTGAATCGATGCTGTCATGGATTTCCAATCCACTGAGTGTACCCCTTGTTGCTGATGGAAGCAGCATAAGGATCTTATCCTGCTGTAACAACTCTAGCGGGTAAACCAGACGATAGCCACGACCCGAGACGGCATGGATCTCCATACCCCATTGCTCACGCAATCCTTTAATCTGCTTCCAGATGGCAGCCCGGCTGAGTCCCAGCGACCGCGCCAATGCCTCGCCGGAATGAAATTTTCCATCTGCAAGTGACCGAATAAGCTGATAACGGGTTTCCATACGAGGCCAATCAACCCGCTTCAAATGCGTTCTGCAGCCATGACTGTCGGGCTTGCTTTTGATCATTTGTGGCCCCATCCAGCACCCATAATCGACAGGTATCCGCAGGGGCAGGCAAGGGTGTTACATTAAACAACATCAATTCATCCCGTCGAAAGGCATGCACAGGAACGGCTGCACCCTCTGGAATCTGTGCAATCAGTTGATCCAGATTTTTTGCAGTGGCCCGGATGCCATCAACTGCAACCACGGCATCTCCTGCAGAGAGTCCCGCCCGCTGCGCAGCCCCACTATCAAATACTGTGGCGAGCCTGGCGGTCTCATCCTTTGATGCAATCCGGACGCCTAATACGGGCTTGGGTGTATCATCCGATTCTTTATCTTGTTTATACAGCCCACCTAGATCTGTAGCCGAAGTGGCAACATTAACACGATACCCAATGCCAACAGACACCAGTAGGTCTTCAAGCACTAAGTCATCAGTTCCACGCAGGGCATGCTCAAAAAAGCCGGTTAAGTCCAGGCCGGTAACCTGTTCAGCCAGTAGCTCCACCCCATTCTCTGGAACGCCGATATCGGGTTTGCCATAGCTCACCCACAACGCCTGCATCAGATCATCCAGTGATTTTCCACCCTGGGTCTGCTGGCGAATGGTGAGATCTAATGCCAATGCCACCAACGCTCCCTTTGTGTAATAACTGACAATCGCGTTAGGCGCATTTTCATCCTGTTTGTAGAACTTGGTCCAGGCATCAAAACTTGATTCTTCAAGCGACTGTTTGTGGCGACCACTACAGCGCATCACACGGGTAATGGTCTGCCCCAACAGCTCAAGATAACTGTCAACCTCAATGACGTCACTGCGCACCAACGCCAGCTCATCATAGTAGGAGGTTATGCCTTCAAATGCCCACAAGAGACGGGTATGCGCCTCATGTGATAGATCAGCCTGTTTTAGTCGCCGGGGGCGAATACGTTTCACATGCCAAAGATGGAAATACTCGTGGCTACAGAGCCCCAGAAATTGGCGGTAGCCCTCGGTGATCTTCTCCTCGCCTCTCCTTGGCAGATCATCACGCTTGCAGATCAGACTACAGGAGGTACGGTGTTCCAGCCCGCCATAGCCATCACCAACCGCTATCACCTGGAATTGATACTTCTCCATAACAGGCAACTCGCCAAAAAAGGCAACATGATGTTCACAGATACATTCAAGATCAGCGCAAAGCAGCGCCATATCCGCCTGGTGCCGACCGGTAATGACAACCTCATGCGGTACGCCTGCCACCTCAAAATGGCCCAGGCTAAAGCGCCCCATCTCTACCGGGTGATCAATCAACACCTCATAGCCATCCGCTTGA
>JAJRZI010000017.1 GCA_024275295.1 Gammaproteobacteria bacterium
ATTCTAAAGCGCCTGCAGGACAATCACTCCATTGCGCTGATCTCCGATGCTGGCACCCCGCTGATCAGTGACCCGGGGTTTCCGCTGGTACGAGAGTGCCATCAGCAGGGCATCCGTGTCTCCCCAGTACCTGGCCCCAGCGCCGCTATCTGCGCCATCTCAGCCGCAGGTCTACCTTCTGACCGCTTCCTGTTCGAAGGGTTCCTGCCCCGCACCCAATCCGCCCGCTGTGAGCGGCTACAGCGCCTGAAGCACGAGCACTGCACCCTGGTTTTTTATGAATCAAACCACCGGGTAAGTGAATCGTTACAGGATATGCTGTCGGTATTTGGCGCAGACCGCCCGGCCCTGATGGCACGGGAGCTGACCAAACTGCACGAAACCCTGATCAGCGCACCACTGGAAGAGCTGCTGCAACAGGTCCATGCAGACCCCATGCAGCGCAAAGGCGAGATTGTACTATTGGTGGCCGGGGCAGAGAAGGAAGCCAATGCTGAACAGGCAGCAGAGACCACCCGCATTCTGGAAATCCTGCTGAAAGAGCTGCCGGTAAAACAGGCAGCTGCATTGACCGCCCAGATCACCGGGGATAAGAAAAACCGGCTCTATCAGGAGGCGCTGGCATTGCGTAATCTGTTAGATGGCTGAAATCGATGATGTCCACTATCTGTCGAGATCAACGGGCTTCTCATCAAACACCTTCTTCCCCGTAAACATGGCAGAGACCAATCCACATTTTTCACGTAACTCCGATACCACAACACCAATAAGGTGAAGCAGGATTGCAATCAAAAGCGTATAGAAAACATAGCCATGTATCGTAATAAATGGCTTTCTGAAATCACGCATCGCCTTATAACTATCTGGATCTATATTTGTTTTCGAATAGGGTTTGAGATCAGCCAATTTGCTATGATCCTCTCCAGAGCCGGTTACCCACTCCGCAATCTCATGGCCAAAGGGCGGAAGATAAAGATCGGTTCCGGCAAGAACCAGCCCTGTAACAGCCTGTAGTGACAGCAACAAAAAGAGCAGTGCAACCATTAACCGTGCAATGGGGTTATGCCCTAAATAACGGGGTGGATTGCCCTTTTTTGTCCCTTCAACAAACAGACTCAATGACTGTTTATATGCCTCTCCAAAAGGAAGGATAGCGGCCCACCTTGCATAACGGTTACCTAAAAAGCCCCATATTATTCTCCAGCCAAGATTGAGCACAAACAGATATCCAATATAGGCATGAACCGTTTTCAGCAGAATCTTTCCATCCGTCGTAACACCCAGTGCCTTATTATTCAGAATAACCAATCCAACACCAATAAGACCGATGACACAGACCACATTCACCCAGTGAAAGATGCGGACTGTACGATCCCATACATGGTATTGCTTAAATGCCGCTGTTTTGCTTGTAGAATCGTGCATCATGACTGGCTCCCTTGATTGCAAAATAGTAAAAATACCGAAACGCTCTTTAGATATATTTTCAACCTTTGTTATAGAGTAGTGTAGTAACCTTAAACAAAGCTGAAAGACCAAAGTGACAATTCACGACCCATATTGGCATTGGCAACCGGAGATTGCCGTTGGCACGATGCACTGAACCGATGCTTCAGGTATTCTTCGATCTCATTCTATTAACTTAAGACCGCCAACCCAGTGAACCCCATAGAGCTAAGCATCTTTTCCAGCCGCATGGAGGCGGTATGTGACGAGATGGGTGCGGTACTGCGCAATGCCGCCTTTTCACCCAATATCCGTGACCGGCTGGATTTCTCCTGCGCTGTGTTTGACCGGCAGGGTGAACTCTGCGCTCAGGCGGCCCACATCCCTGTTCATCTGGGCAGCATGGCCTTTGCCATGCGCAGCATTGTGACACGGCTAGAGTGGCAGAGTGGAGACATGGTCATTCTCAACAACCCCTATCTGGGAGGCACTCATCTGCCGGATGTCACGCTGATTGCTCCACTGTTTATTTCTGACAAACTGACGGCTTTTGTCGTCAATCGCGCTCATCATGCTGACATTGGCGCCAATTCACCGGGCTCGATGCCCGTCTCCACCAGTCTACATGAAGAGGGACAAATCATCGGGCCCGTACATCTCATACAGGGTGGCTCACTGGATCAGGATCTACTGGAAGGCCTGACGAGTGGCACCCGCAACCCGGAAGAGTCCCAGGGTGACTTTGCCGCTCAGATCAGTGCCAACCGCACCGGGCTGGCCCGCCTGCAGGAGCTGGTTACAGCGCATGGCCTGGATGGCTTTTTTTCCGGGCTGCAGGTGCTGAACAGCTACGGCGAGCGGCTGGCAATGGATGCACTGAATACCATCCCGGACGGTGAATACCGATTTAAGGACTGGATGGATGATGATGGGCAGGGCAATGAAGACATCCCTATCCAGGTCACTCTGTCGGTCAACCATGGCAGAGTAAAGGTAGACTTCACCGGCAGCGCCCCTCAAGTATCGGGCAATATCAACGCCCCCCTTTCGGTTGCCGCAGCCGCTGTCTACTACCTCTTTCGCTGCCTCATGCCAAGCTATACCCCGGCCTGTGCAGGTACATTCCGCCCCATCTCACTGCATGCCCCGGAGGGTTCACTGCTCAACGCCCGTTACCCGGCAGCCGTGGCCGCCGGTAATGTGGAGACCAGCACCCGGCTGGTAGATGTGGTGATGGGTGCTTTGGCCAAAGCGCTGCCACAGCAGATCCCTGCTGCCAGCAATGGCAGCATGAATAACATTGCCATGGGTGGCGAGACGGCTGCAGGACACTGGAATTACTACGAAACCATCGGCGGTGGCATGGGGGCGGGTGTTCAATATGATGGGCTCTCCGGGCTGCAAACCCATATGACCAACACCTTGAACACCCCGATTGAGGTGCTTGAGTCCCGTTTTCCCCTGCGTATCAACCGTTACCAGCTCAGACCTGGATCGGGTGGCGACGGACTTCACAGAGGGGGGGATGGCCTGATCCGGGAGTATGAGTTTCTCGCCCCAGCAACGGTGACGCTGCTGACCGAACGCCGCACCCATCAGCCCTGGGGAATGGCGGGCGGCGCTCCCGGCCAATCGGGTCAAAATCGGCTTGACGGCCAGCCCCTGCCGGGCAAGGTATGCACAGCATTGAAGCCGGGCCAACGGCTTGTCATTGAAACAGCGGGCGGCGGTGGCTTTGGTGCCTCCCTCCAAGAGATGAAGGACGAATAGAGCATGTGCGGTATTTGCGGTGAACTGAGGTTTGATGGACAACCTGCCGATCTGGCAACCATCCAGCGCATGAGCGCCTGCCTGGAACGGCGCGGCCCGGATCATGGCGGCAGCTTTAGTGACGGCCCGCTGGGATTTGGCCATCGGCGGCTGGCGGTTATCGATCTCTCCGAACACTCTGATCAACCCTTGGTCGATCAGGCGTTATCCCTGGTGCTGGTCTTTAACGGCGCCATCTACAACTACCGGGAGCTGCGCCGCGAGCTTCAGGGCAAAGGCTACCACTTCTTCTCCGAAGGTGACAGCGAGGTCATCCTCAAGGCCTGGCACGCCTGGGGCAAGACCTGTGTCGAACGACTGCAGGGCATGTTTGCCTTTGCCATCTGGGATGAGGCAAAGCAGCAGCTGTTTCTGGCACGGGATCGGTTTGGCATCAAACCGCTCTACTATGCTGCTGATGCAACCCGGTTCCGCTTTGCCTCCAATATGCAGGCGCTATTGGCGGCAGGGGAGATCGACACCCGGATCAATCCCGTGGGGCTGCATCACCAGTTCACCCTGCACGGCGTTGTGCCTGCACCCCACACCATTCTCTCCGGCATCAAAAAGCTTCCCCCTGCACACTCTTTGCTGATTGATGCCAGTGGCAAACAGCTGCAGCGCCGCTACTGGATGCTATCAGCAATCCGGCCTGAAATACCCCGAACCAATGACGAATGGCTGGAGGTGACCCATGAATCCCTGCGCACTGCTGTGCGCCGTCGCAATGAGATTGCAGATGTGCCCGTCGGGGTTCTGCTCTCAGGGGGGCTTGATTCCAGCCTGCTGGTAGCCCTGCTGGCAGAGAGTGGGGCCGCTGACATCAACACCTTTTCAGTCGGCTTTGAGGATACCCCACAGGAGGCCGGCAGCGAGTTTGAATACTCAGACATGGTGGCCAAACACTATGCCACTCATCACCACCGCTATCGTGTACCCAATGCCGAGGTGCTGCAGCGCCTGCCCGAGGCGGTCGATGCCATGGCTGAACCGATGTTTGGTCAGGATGCTGTCGCCTTCTATCTGCTGGCTGAACAGGTCTCCAAAAAGATAAAGGTGGTGCAGTCGGGGCAGGGCGCCGACGAGGTCTTTGGTGGCTATTTCTGGTATCCGCGCATGCTGGCTGAAACCAGCGGCTCACCCGTGGAGCGCTTTGCCAGGCACTATTTTGATCGGGATCATGCTGAATTTCAGCAGATGATCTCTACTGAGCACTGCGGCGAGGATTACAGCACCCAACTCATCTCCAGACTTCTGGCTGAACCGGGTGCCGAGACCTTTATGGATGGCGTGCTGCGCATGGATGTCTCTACCCTGATTGTGGATGACCCGGTCAAACGGGTCGATAACATGACCATGGCCTGGGGGCTGGAGGCTCGCGTTCCCTTTCTGGATCATGAGCTGGTGGAGCTGGCAGCCCAATGCCCCCCGGAACTCAGGTTGCGGGAGGGTGGAAAATACCCGCTCAAGGCGATGGCGCGCGGGCTGCTGCCGGATGCGGTGATTGATCGCCCCAAGGGTTACTTTCCGATGCCGGCACTGAAGTATGTGCGGGGTGAATTTCTGAACTTTATGCGGGATATTCTGGATTCACAGGCCTGTCGTGAACGGGGACTTTACCAACGTGCCTATGTTGAGATGCTGCTGGATGCACCGGAACAGCACCACACCCGCCTGCAGGGCAGCAAGCTCTGGCATCTGGCGCTGTTGGAGTTTTGGTTACAGCGGAATGTGGATTGATCTGAAACAGCATCCAGGCTATTTAATGGCTGAAACAATTCTGTTCCTGCCCGCTTTTTTAGCCTCGTACATCGCATCATCCGCGGCCCTAATCACCTCATCTATCAGCTCGCCATTCTGAGGGAAGGAGGAGATGCCGATAGATACCGTAACCTTGTGTTCTCTCTTCTTTATAATGGTAACGAGTTGCTCAATGCCCTGCCGGATATCACTGGCTTTCTGCAGACAGTCTTCCGGAGAACAGCCCGGTAAAATCAGTATCAACTCCTCCCCACCATAGCGGCAGGCTATATCTTCTCCTCGTATACTGTTTTTCAGAAACTGGCCAATCTTCCACAGCACTTTATCACCCACCTCATGGCCACATGCATCATTTAACTGCTTAAAATTATCAATATCCAACATCATCAGGCCCACATTGGTGATATTGCGTGTCGCCCGGTCAAATTCACGGGTCAATGCATATTCCATGTGTCGCCTGTTAAACAGTCCGGTAAGAGGATCAATAATGGATTGCAGATGCAGTCGCTCTCTTAACTTGATATTTGCCAGACTCAGTGCATAAATCTCGGTAATTCTTTTAAGCTGATTTTCAACGCGCTTTAGTGCGGCCACCCTGAGTCTAGGGTTTAACCCGGAATAGTCACAGCACAGATGGATGACACCCAGACACTCACTACGGGCTGTAATTGGGATACAAAGATTTGAAAGGGATGGATTTTTAGTGTGAGGGCACAAGGGTTCAGCATGGGAATCCATAACCACATGCCCCCCACCCCGCCTGACAGCCCAGCAATCCGTCAGACTAAACTGGATCCCTTCCCAGGGGTAATCACCAAACCCGGCAACCGCTTGCGCCATCTCCATTGACTCGGTTTTTATAGCGATAAATCCGGCATGCTTACGGAATATCTGCCTGCAAATTGAAGCGATAATAGTAAAACTCTCTTTCTCTGTATTACACGCCTGTAACCAATCTCCCATATGCATAATTAATTCGGTCTCCATGTTTCGGCGCTTCAGTTCAGCTACAATAGTCGTTAATTTATGGGTTCTTTTCTTTACCACCTCACTCAAATTATCACGATATTTTAACAGTTCATTTTGGGCCTTCTTGCGTTCCCTGATATCTGTGACGCTCCCCTCTATATAAACACTGTTATCCTGATCATCGTGCACCAGATATGCCGATAAAGAAGCTTCCAGTATTCCACCATCATCTCTCTTTAACTGAGTTTCAAACCCGACAATTCTTCCATTTTGCTTTAGTTTCTTTACTATTTTATGCCAGTCCAAAGGATTCACATACAGATCGTTTGGCATGCTGGAGTATATCTCAATAACATTTTGCATACTGCTGCAACCCAGCATTCTTACCATGGATGGATTAACCTTTAAAAACTGTCCATTGAGTGTAAATTGATAGATTCCATCAGAGGCATTATCAAATATACTTCTGAATTTTTTTTCCCGCCGCTGCACCTCTGCTGTCATATTCTCAAACTCGTTTTCAACAATATCCAGCTCAACAAACGACGTATCAACTGCCCGTCTTTTTCGATAACTCCCCTTTGCCGCGGCCTGGATATCACCGATAAATCGTTTCAATGGCACCAGTAAAAACTTTTGTAGCGAGTGTCGAAATTTGAACAAAAAGAATACGCTGAAAATAAACAGTACGCAGAACAGAATGAGCGCCGTTTTAATAACGGGAAAAAACAGTATGGCAGCCGATTGATAATTGACCATAATCCATTTGATCCTGGGAAATTTAGTTATCTCTCCAAAGTAGAGCTGACTGTTGTTTTCAAAAAATCCCTTAAAAAAAGGGATTTGATTGTTCTCAAAAATCCCCAGGTTTTGAAGGTTGTCACTTTGGCTGACCAGCTGGTCATCTGGAGAAATCACCATATTGCCATGTTCATCCGCAATGATAGCCATTAACTCTTTGGGAAAAGTGCTACTAATATGATGCTTAAGCGCGCTTAAACTTAATTCACCGGCAATAATTTCACCGTTAGGCAGGATATGGCCAACATATATAACAATACCTCCCGTTTTATCCGCAGGCATTGGCCGTGAGACTATCAGGTTATCTGTTGCGATCTCCCATATCATCAAAGGGAAATCAACACCCTCAACACCAGCGGGATAGATGCTCCGAACCAGCTTATCACGCGTAAGCCAGATCAGTCGTTTGAAGTGGGGATAAAGCGTGTAAAAAGAGGCTAAATCTGACTTTAAGCTAGCTGCGCTGGTGTGATCCGCCTGCGTTGAGAAAGATCGTAAAACCTGATGTGAAGCCTCTATTTTTTCTAAAACAAATTGGCTTGTTGTCTTGGCCAGGATGGCACTGGTTTGTCTGAAATCTGCTATCCTGTTCATGGATGCCCAGACCCCGAACAGCATTATAAAAACAATACCGGGAAGGACAAACCATAAAGTAATATTGTGCTGGATAATCGAGAGAAATGTTTTACTCTTTTTGCTCACGCTGTTATCACCTTTAGCGCGCTCTTGATCTCATGATGCAAAATATGAAGTCAAGTCGCTCTGGGGCTGTAGTCTTACACACTATCTGTTGGTGAACGTTGCAAGACTGCTCCATCAATAACCAGACAAAACTGAACAACCGCCTTGTCTACTGGAAGCCTCCTCCTCACATCACTCTATCCATATCAGCCGGTCATTATAATAATAATGACTACTCTGCACTGCATTTCTGTCTTATATGGTCTCTCAGGTGTACTCAGCTTTGGTTATCCTAATGTTTATTTAGATCCATCAAAAAATCGCCGCCTCCCCCTTATTGTATCTTTTTCATTAAGGTATTTGTAGGAAACGGGTCACTATAAATAATGGGGCATGGTTCTACTTGCCTGGAGTCCAGGATTTTCCATGGCTAACGACAGGAAAAGCATTGGACTGATTTTAGAGAAAAGTAAGGCGCACCAAGGTTGCCTTCCAAAATACCTACTACATTCAGGATGTTACACTAAATCCATCCCAATCGTTGTTTTATACGTATTGGCCATGGCGCATTAATTAGCCTGGAGGCGACATAGTCCTTGATCTGTTTGCGGTTAGCCGCCGTTAAATTCACAAATTGGATACCGAATATGGAATTCGCAACATGTTTGATTTAACAATCAACCTGAAATCCACTGTTGCCGACTATCGGCAAGGTTACGATAACAGAGACCGTTTTATCAATATGACACCCTTCAAACATGTGAGAAACAGCAATACCCATACCGCCAAGGCTGATATCCACTGCGTGCAAAACTTCAATAAAGTCCTCACCATTAATATCAACCTTGATAGGGTTCTTTCTCTCTGGTTGTACACGTATGTACTGGCGCCTGTTGCTTTGGTTGTAATCGTTCATGAATCTTCCTCGTGAGAGGAGATACTACTTTCATACGCGCAGGATTGGAATGGATGCTTTGCATTGATCAAGGAATTCGGAACGCCATATAAAAAGCCCGCCGAAGCGGGCTTTTTATATGGCGATGGGGATGGGTGCTATCTTTTTCGGCTACTGCCTACCCATCCAACCAGCCCCATTCCCAGCAACACCAGGGTTCCCGGTTCAGGTACAGAGCCGGAAGTTGGCGCACCACTGACCGGAGAGGTATGGGTTGTATTGAAGCCAAAGGTGCCTGTGTTGAGCCCGTTAAAGCTGCTGCCATCGGCTGCCGACGCCTGGAAGCTGGCCCAGACCCAGAACTCCTCACCGCTATTTACCTGCATGCTGACAGTGAGTCCCAGGTTGTGTTCACCCATTGCTGTTTCACGAGTGCCATCGTAAGCGGCTGGAAAAAGCATTTCCCCCATATATCCAGCCAGACTGTTGCCATTGCCCAGCTCTTCGAGCAGTGCATCTGTCAAACCCATCGGATTACCAAATGGGTCGGTGCCACCATCCGCACGAAACAGTGCAACAGCGCCCCACATCTCAGCTGTGCCACCGGCAAGGAGGCCATGCAGATTGCCCGTTACCTCCAACTGAAAATTGTCCGCCCCGTTGTAGACAAATTTCCGGGCCGCCTCAGCCCCCACGAATATGCCTCCATTCGCATCACTGAATGCGCTGCCCTTCAATACCGGCAGCCCGGAGTCGGCATTAAAAGAGACATGCGCCGAGCCAATGGCATTCTGGCCGATATCGGCAGTGAGCCGATCCAGACCCGCATCGTATACGCGATCGGATTGGCTGTTTGGGCCGCACTTCATCCCTTCGAAAAGCTGATCATTATCCCCCAAACCTACACATGGATTTATGGTTGTTCTCTCTGCATTAACCCCGATAACCGCCGCCTGTGCAGTTGGGATTGTGATGGCCAGCGCAAACAGCATGGCAAGTATCTGAATATTGGTTTTTTGCATTATTAAAGCTCCGCTTTTATTGATTATTGACCTGTATAAAAGGCGGAACCCAGGTGGAAAACAGCTCAACTATTTCTGTTTTTTAGGTTTCATGGGATAGGGGCGGCATCGGCGGCTCCATAATCCGGTAGGCATTGTGGCAGTCGAAGGCCGCTATCCAGGCGCTGTTTGTTTCAGGAATGGTACGCTCCAGCGGCGCATAGCGTGCCAGCTCCCACTGCAATGGGATGGCCGCCGGGTACTCCTGCACCAGGGATTGGATAATCGCCCGGGCTCTGTGCAGATGGTCGGCCGCTTGGGCCACGCTGCCTTGGTTGAGCAGGCCGATGCAGGCCAGCGCATAATGGGATCGACTGCGACGGCGTTGATCCCGCCAAAAGGTGCTCGCTCCGGCGCGTTGCAGAATCCCTTCAAATGCCATTTTGGCGCTGCTGTAATCACTGCTGGCCAGGGTGAATGCCGCCTTTTCATCCAGAAAAAAGTTGTAGATGCGC